>JAFANA010000036.1 GCA_019232905.1 Vulcanimicrobiota bacterium | reverse complement strand
TTGATTTGAGGCTGCAGCCTTACGCTCTTGACCGGGCGCCGGCTGGTCGTAACGCGGATAGAGGAAGCTCTTATTATCCGGTAACCATGACGCGTCGCCGAATTTGCTCCAATTCAATTCGTCGGAGAGGTCTTGGCCGGTCGCGATATCGCGGACGTGCCACGTCAACCAGTCGGATCCCGACGTTTGCGTAGCATAGGCAATGTATTTCGCGTCCCAACTTACTTGCGAGCCGCCGAGGGCCACGGTGCCATCAGACGAGAGCGTGTTCGGGTCGATCAAAACGCGTGGCGCGCCGTGCGCTCCGGTCATTGTGTACAGAACGCTCTGGTTCTGCAGGCCGGTATTGCGCGTGAAGAAGTACTGATTCTTCACGTGGTACGGAGCCGAGACGCGTTCGTAATTCGCAAGGTTCTTCAGATGCGTAGCAATGGTGTCGCGCACGGAGATCCCGTCGAGGTACTCGCGCGTGATCTGCTGTTCGGCTTGCACCCACTTCACCGTCGTCGGAGAGTCGATGTTCTCGAGCGGTCGATACGGGTCGGCGACCTTCACGCCGTAATACGAATCGATCGTACCGTCCTTGGGCGGAGCTGGATACCGAAGCGCGGTCGCGCCCAGCAGAATAACCGCCATACTTGAAGCGGCAAGAATTCGACGCATGCATCCTCCACGAGGCAAACGAGCTAGTGAATCGGAGTGGCTCTCATCTTCCTCTAACGTTCGGAGACTCCGCCTCAAACAATTGTCAAAATCTGAGACTAAGGTCGAGACATGAACACTTCACTCATTCGCTCCGCGGTTGCGGGACTCGCGCTCACCGGTGTCATGATGACGTCGATCGCCGCGCCTGCACGCGCCGACGGCGCAGCTACTACGCGCACCATCATCGGCGCTGCGGCAGCGATTGCCGGCATCGCCACCGCTATCAACGTCTCTAACAAGCATCGTGAAGCCACGACGGTGACGGGATACTTGCCGGACGGAAGTACAGTTTACGCCGACGGACACGTCGTCGCACCCAACGGTTACTCGTGGTATCCGGGCAACCAGGGCGAACAAGTCGCCTGCAACGGTCAGAGCTGTTACATCAACGGCAACGGCCAGAACGGCTACGGATATAACGGCGGCTATAACAACGGCTACAACAACAACGGCTACTACAATAACGGCTACAACAACGGCGGATACTATCCGCAACAACGCCGCCACCGCGACAACGACGGCCGCCCACCGCAATAACTCAGTGTCATCCTGAGCGGAGCGCAGCGCAGTCGAAGGATCGCTACGAATCAAAAGCCCGACGAGATTTCGCCGGGCTTTTGTGTTGATGCGATCCTTCAACTCCGGTGCTTCGCACCTGCGTTCAGGATGACAGGTCTCGAGTGCGGCGTTTTTCGATGACGCGTTTCACGACGGCCATCGCGTTAAGCGCCTTCGGAAAACCAATGTACGGGATCAGCGTCATGACGGTTTCGACGATTTCCGTTTCGTTCAAGCCGACGTTGAACGCGCCGTGAACGTGCGTTTCGAGTTGCGCGTCACAGCCGCCCATGGTTGCAAGCGATGCGATCGCGACGATCTCGCGTTGCTTCAGATCGCCCTTGCGCGCGTAAATTTCCCCGAAGGCAAAATCGACGAGGTAGCGCGCGAAATCCGGCGCTACCTCGTTGTATGCTTTGAGCAAATTTTCCGTTACCTTGTCGCCGTCGACAAGGCGCATCAAGCGTTCGCCCTCCGACACTATTCCGTGAGCGCCATTTTGATGACGCGTTCTTGTTCGACGGCGTGCGCGCCCGGGTAGCCTTCCGATGGTGAGGCGCGGTAGCCGCGGCCGGCGTAGCCGATGTCGAGCGGACGTTTGAGACGTTCGAGCAGACGGCGGCGTGCGTAGGCGCGGGCGCCCATGTTCTTCGGCTCTTCTTGCACCCACACGAGCGACTTGAGATTCGGATACGTGTCGAGCAGCGCGTTGATCTGATCGGCAGGCATCGGCGAGAGCTGCTCGATGCGAACGATCGCCGTCTTCTTCATCTTCGGATACAGTTCCGACGCGATCAGGTCATAATAAACCTTGCCGCTGCAGAGAAGAATCCGTTCAATCTTTGCCTTGTCCTGGATGTTCGGATCGTCGATCACCGGCTTGAACGTGCCGTTGGCCATCTCGTCGATCGAACCCGATGCAACTTCCGCGCGAAGCAGCGATTTCGGCGTCATCACGACGAGCGGAACCGGCGCCTTCGACGCGGCCTGTTCGCGCAGCAAGTGGTAGTAGTTCGCGGCCGTCGACGGATACGCAACACGCAGATTGCCTTCGGCTGCAAGTTGCAAGAAGCGTTCGAGCCGCGCGCTCGAGTGTTCCGGACCTTGTCCCTCGTATCCGTGCGGCAGCAAGAGTGTCAGACGCGACGTCTGACCCCACTTCGCCTGCCCTGCGGCGATGAACTGATCGATGATGATCTGCGCGCCGTTGACGAAATCACCGAACTGCGCTTCCCACAGCACGAGCGATTTCGGCACGGCGGCGGCGTAGCCGTATTCAAAGCCGACGCACGCATATTCCGAGAGCGGGCTGTTGTGAATCTCGAAGCTCGCTTTCGATTCCGCGAGATGCTGCAGCGGAACGTATTCGGAGTTGGTACTCGGATCGTGCAGCACCGCGTGACGGTGGCTGAACGTTCCACGCTCCGTATCTTGTCCGGTGATCCGAATCGGTACACCGGACGCGAGCAGCGACGCAAATGAAAGCGACTCCGCCATGCCCCAATCGACGAGACCCTTCTCCGCAATCGTCGCTTTGCGGCGCTCGAATTGCGTCGTGAGTTTCTTGTTGATCGAGAAGCCCTTCGGCACGCTGACGAGCGCGTCCGACCACTTAAGCAGCTGCGCTTTGTCGACCGGAGCAAGTTGCGCCGTCGGAAGCTGCGCGCCTTGCGCGATCTTCTCGAGCATGCCTTTGCTCTCGTGTTCCTTGACGTTGCGATACGCTTCTTGCAATCGCGCCTGCGATTCGGCGATCATTTCGCTCGCCTGTTCTTGCGTGACGACGCCCTTCGCGATCAGTTTGTTCGCAAAGAGTTCCCGCGCAGTCGGATGCGACTTGATCTTTTCGTACATCAGCGGCTGCGTGTACGCGGGCTCGTCCTGTTCGTTGTGCCCGAAACGGCGATACCCGATGAGATCGATCACGACGTCGCGACCGAACTTCTTGCGGAAGTCTTCCGCCAGATGCACGGCCGAGATGCACGCATCGACGTCGTCGGCGTTCACGTGGATGATCGGAGCGTCGAAGCCCTTCGCAAGATCGGACGCATACCGCGTCGAGCGCGAATCGCGCGAATCGGTCGTGAAGCCGATTTGGTTGTTCGCGATGATGTGCAGCGTACCGCCGGTTTCATACCCTGGAAGCGCCTGGAGATTGAAGACTTCCGAGATGATGCCTTGACCGGTGAACGCCGCGTCACCGTGAATAAGAATCGGTGCAGCTTTCACCACGTCGACCTTCGGCGCCGGGCCTGCATGATCGGTTTGCAGCGCGCGCGTACGCCCCTCGACGACCGGGTCGACCGCTTCGAGATGGCTCGGGTTGTGCTGCAGCGTGACCTCGACGTCTTTGCCGGAGTTCGTGCGGTAGACGCCGGTCGCGCCGTGGTGATACTTCACGTCGCCCGTAACGTCGTCGTTGCTCGACACTTCGCCGCGTTGATGCGCCGCTTCGAACTCCGAGAGGAGTTCTTCGTACGGCATGTTTACGACGTGCGCGATGACACTCAAACGGCCGCGATGCGCCATACCGAGGACGGCTTTGAGCGTGCCGTCGTCGCCGAGCATGTCGAGAATCTCCTCGAGCATCGGCACCATGACGTCGAGACCTTCGCCCGAAAAGCTCTTCTGTCCGAGGAACGTCTTGCGAATGTAGCGCTCGAACGTTTCGACCTTCGTCAACCGCTGCAAGAACTGAATCTGGCGTTGCGGCGAAAGCGAGATCTTGTGCGCGCCACTTTCGATCGCATCGCGCAGCCAGCGCCGCTGTTCAGTGTTCGAAATATGCTCGAACTCGTACGCGATCGTCGAGCTATACGTTTCGCGAAGACGCGGAAGAATATCCGCAAGCGTACTGCCGGGAACTTTGACGTTGAGCACGGAGGCGGGAATCGCCGACATCAGCGCCGGCGTAAGTCCATACGTCGCGGGATCGAGTTTCGGATCGCCGAGCGGTTCGGAGCCGAGCGGATCGAGATGCGCCGCAAGATGGCCGTGCGTACGATAACCGGAGACGATTGCCATTGCTGCGGCAACCGCACGCAACATTTCGTCGCTCGGCGCAGCCGAAGGTTGAGCCGCCGACGCCGCAATCGTGGTCGCAACCGCGGTCGTTTCAACCTGCGGCGCAGGACCGGCTTGCAGCCCGAGACCGGAGAAGATCGACTCGTAGAAATCGTCCGCACCTTGCAACAGTTGATCGACGCGGCGCAGATACTCGCCCGACTGCGCGCCTTGAATGACGCGATGATCGTACGTGCTCGTCATCTGCATCACTTTGGAGACGCCGAGCGATCGCAGTGTGGATTCGTTCGCGCTTTGGAATCCCGGCGGGTAGCCGATCGCACCGGCTGCGAGGATCGCGCCCTGCCCCGCAAGTAAACGCGGAACGGATGCAGCCGTGCCGATACCGCCCGGATTCGTTAGCGTAAACGACGCGCCTTGCAGATCGTCCGCGGTGAGTTTATTGTCGCGCGCCTTGAGCACGAGATCTTGGTACTTGTTGTAAAACGCGACGAAGTCCATCGCGTCGGCGTTCTTAATCACCGGCACGATCAGGAAACGCGTACCGTCTTTACGTTCCGCATCAACCGCGAGACCGAGATGAATGCCTGACTCAACGCGCTGCGGTGCGCCGCCGTCGTCCCGACGGAAGCTGTACGTAATGAACGGCAGTTCGCGCGCCGCGCGCACGAGCGCGTACGCCACGATGTGCGTGAATGAAATCTTCTCGCTGCGTCCTGCAGTTTTGATCGCGCCGTTCAACTCTTTGCGGCGCGCATCCATGACGTCGACCGCAAGTGTACGGAAACTCGTCGCCGTCGGAATCGTCAACGACTGCTCCATGTAACCGGTCAGCGCGGCCGACGGACCCTTGAGTTGCGTGACTTTTGCGCCTGCCGGTACCGCCGGTGCCGGCGGCAGATTCGCCGCAGCCGAAGCCGGTTTGCGCTTCGCGTTGGAGGCTTGCGACGCAACGTCGGCACGCAGAATCATGCCGTTCGGTCCGCTTCCGCGAACGAGTGCGAGATCGAGATCTTGTTTGCGCGCAATGCGCTGCGCTTGCGGCGACGCGACGACTTCGCCGGTCGCGCGCGACGGCGGCGGAGCAACAGGCGTCGGTGCCGACGCAGCAGCGGGCGCCGCGACTTTTACACTTACAGCGGCGGACACGGCCGAATTCGCATCGATCTCAGCAAGCTTTGCGCCCACGGCAACGGTGTCGCCGTCCTTTACGCTCACTTGCGTGACCGTACCGCTCGCGGGAGCCGGAACTTCGACGTCGACTTTGTCGGTCGTGACTTCGACGATCGTGTCGCCTTCGTTGACGAAGTCGCCCGGCTTCACGCGGAACTCTACGATCGTCCCTTCGGTGACCGACTCGCCCATTTCCGGGAGCGTCACATCAACGAGCTTCGGCGGCCCTGCCGGCACGGGCGCTGTCGGCGCCGCGGCCGCGACGCCGTTCGACACGGTCGCCGACTTGCCGTTCGTCGCCGCTGCGACTTTGCTCGTGTCGATTTCGGCCAAAACCGCACCGACGCCGATGGTGTCGCCTTCGCCGCCGAAAATGCCGGTGATCACGCCAGATGCCGTTGCCGGGACTTCGACGTCGACCTTATCGGTCGTCACATCGACTAAGGGATCTCCCTCAACCACGAAATCGCCGACCCGCTTGCGCCATTCGACGATGGAGCCTTCGGTGACCGACTCACCCATCTCGGGGAGGGTCACTTTGACTACCGCGTCCGCCACGTTGATTTATACTCCGTCCTGGTGGGAAAAAAAGCCGAGCCTTTATGTTAACCCCGCTCTCGACAGTGATGCTACGACCAGGGACGACATTCATCCCGGCCCAGGCTTTGATGGAGTATGAAGGCGCAACGCAAGCGCCCGTCTTCTCGGTAGACGAGGTGGAGGCCGCGGCCGGCATCGGTCTCGGCTGCGTCATCGACGTCTACGCGTAGTTAACGACCGTCTTAGGTTTTCAGAACGAGCTGGGCGATCTTTCCGCTGTTCTGCTCGCCGATCCACAGTTGCGTCGCGCCGCATCCCGCCGTCGACGGCCCGGCGATTTGATACGGGCCTTCGAAAGCTGCCGGCAACGCATACTCCGTCATCTGACCGCCCGTCGTGATTCGCCCGACCCTATTCGCGTTGTATTCCGTGAACCAGAGCGCACCGTCGCCGCCGGCCGTGATGAAGCTCGGCGATGCTTGCGGCGTGAGCGTCGGATAGAGCGTCGTCGAACCTTTGTCGCTGACGCGACCGACGAGACTGTCCGCGTTGTCGACGAACCATACCGCGCGATCGGGACCGAGCACGGCGTTGTTGACCCAGCGTACTTGACTCGGCAATGAATATGTCCCGATCAACGTGCCGTTGGAGGAAAAGCGCGCAAAGGATTCGGCCGGGAACGCACCCGCGATCCACATCGTCCCGTCGGGTCCCGGCGTAATTGCCGTCAGTTGATACGCAGCCGGCGGAAAATACCGTTGCTGCGCGCTGCCGTCTTGCGAAATGGAGCCGAACTCCGCTCCGGGCGCAAAAATACTTGCCGGCGCGACGAACCACACGTTTCCTCGCGTGTCCGTCGCGAGGTTTGCAATGCCGGCCGTTCCTGCATCTCTCGTATCGATGCCGTTCGCAGGCGATGCTTGCGTCATGCCCGGCGCAGCATACATGAAGACATCGTCGGCATAGGGCTGCCCTCCCGGACCGCTCGGACCCTGGAGCGCAACGTCGTCCCACGCGCGTCCATTCGGCGTCGCCGTCATGATGCCGCGCGGATACACGGGGTACCCGTCGTTTCTGACTCGAATCAACGTTGCTGAATCAACGCTGCTTTGCATGCGAACAATGTACGACGACGTACCGTCCGGCGACGTCGCGTCCCACCACACCGATCCGTCTTTCGTGAGCGTGACGCCGCCACGCGCGTGATATTTAGGATTCGAGTACTCGGTAATCACGACGGACTTTGCGTTTTGGGGAACGGGTTTCAGCGTCGACGCGTGCATCGTCGCCGGCGATACTGCATCATCCGGTTGCGCCGGCGCCACCGGCGATAGTGAGGATCCTGATGAGCCCGGCGCGCCGCCGCCGCACGCGCTCAACACTACGGCGCACGCGGCCGCGGCCAAATATGCTTTCACACCCGTCATAATGCAAGCGTAGCAGCGCGCCGCGTGGCGTGACATGAGCCTATAGGTCCCTGCTTATGGGTCCCTTGCCAATAGTTGTATTACTGTTTCAGCAACGCCGATACGCTAAGACTTGAAACAGAGATCGCGATCCATAACAGCGCTCCGAGCAACAGCGGACGGAGCCCGGTGCTGCGAATGCGAGCACCGTCGGTGCCCAGTCCGACGCCGGCGAGAGCAACGACGATCAAAAACAACGCGAGAACGTGAACCGGGCCCTGAATGCCGGCGGGAATCAGACCGAACGAATTGAGCGCTGATGCAAGAAGAAACCAGAGGATAAACCACGGTACAATCGCTCGCCACGCAACCGTCTTCCCTTCCGCCCGGCGCTTCCGCGCCGAGCGCCACGCATAAAACAGAACGACCGGAACGATCAGCAACGTGCGCGTCAGCTTCACGATGACCGCATGCTGTCCAGCTTCGTGCCCGTATGAATAGGCAGCGGCAACGACCGATGACGTATCGTTGATCGCCGTCCCCGCCCAAAGCCCGAACGCGTCTTGAGACATATGCGCGAGGTGTCCGAGCGGCGGAAATACGACGACGGCAACGACGTTAAAAAGAAAAATCGTGCCGAGCGCGTAGGCGATATCGGCTTGGTCGGCTTCGATCACCGACGAAACCGCTGCGATTGCGGACCCGCCGCAAATTGCCGTCCCGACACCGAGTAACCGGCGCAGATCGCGTTCCAATCCGAGCGCGCGTCCGATCGCGTACGCCAGTATCATGACGACGGCGAACGTGACGAGCATTACCGGAAGCGAACGCCCGCCGCCTGCAACGATCTCCGCCAAACTCAAACTTGCACCGAGCAACACGATCGACCACTGCAGCAACTGTTTGCCGGAGAATGCGATACCCGGCTTCAAACGCTGCGGAAGCGCGATGAACGATGCGAACAGTGCGCCGATGAGAATTGCGAAGACCGGTGCGCCTACGAGCGGCAGAACTCTGCCAAGCGCCGTTGCGGCCAACGCAATCGCGACGCAAAGCAGAATTCCTGGAATCACGACGTGCCGATCAGAAGTAGCTCGCGGGTTGCGGTGCCGGCGCGATCAACCGCGCCTTGTTGAACGTAGGACGCGGATGCGTCAGCACCCAAGCGGAAATGTCGTAAGCGTCTTCGAGTGAGAGCGAACCGGGCGCGTTTTGCGGCATGTTGAAGCGCACGAAGCCCGTCATCCGGTCGATGTGCGCCATGCCCGCTCCGGCATTGAACGAGGCCGCCCCCCAGAGCGGAGGAAACGAGCCGTGCACGCCCGCGCCGTTCGCCTGATGGCAGGCTGCACATTTTTGCGCGTAGAGGTCTCCGCCGTGTTTGACGTCCGGCGACGCACTCGGCAACGGCACGATGAAACCATCGTCCTTTGGTTGCGGCGCGCCGCCCGGCACGTCGCGCGAAAGATACGCAATGTACGAAGCAATTGCGATCATCGCTTTGCTGCTGTAGGCGGGCGGCGTGCCGTTCATGCTGTAGAGAAAACACTCGCCGATCCGGTCTTGCAGCATAATCACGCGCTTCGAGCGTTTGTTCCATTGTGGAAACCGCCCGTACAGGCCGACGAGCGAGCCGCCGCGTTTGACCGTACCGACCCCGACGTGACATGCCGCGCACGACATATCGGCGACGACATTGCGCGGAAGATACTTGGGCGTATCTTGCATGATGTCGTGTCCGAGTCTAATCGATTCGCCGACCGGCCCCGACGGTAACGCCTGCGGATCGTAAAGCGGACGCGTATTCGACGAACAAGCCGCCGTCAGTACGACGGCGGCAAGTACGAATACGACGGCAAGTCTAGAACGTAAGCGCCGCATACGTGTAGTGGTATTCGTTTTGCAGTACGGCGACGGTTGCAACCATTGCGGGCACAACGAGAACGCCGGGCACAAGGTGCGTGAGGATATCGTTCGCGACTTGTGTGGGATTTGCACCGGCGGCCGGCGCACCGGGTTTTACGAGATTCCGCGCCTGTTCTTCGACGGCGGTGTGACAGCACATAAAAACGACGCCGCGTTTTTGCAACGCTTCGATCGACGAATCTTGATAGAAACTGTTTGCATCGTCGGGATCGTCGTTCGCACCGCCGTTCGACTTCGCTTTGACCCAGACGTTCGAGGCGACCGTCGCGCCCTGCGCGTCTTTGATGCCGAAGAAATCCCCGAGTTTGTATTTGTCCCACACGTAGTCCGTATAGTTCATTGCGTTGGCGGGACCGTGTTGCGCGAACGCGATCGCGACGTCGGACGGACTATATCCAAACCCGAACGACAACCCATTGAGCGAGTTTTTGATGTTTTGAAGTGCCTGTGGTTTGAACGAAACCTGCTCGAAGACCTGACGAATTTTTGCAGGGCGGCCGACGATTTGCCGAAACTGCGCATCGTTGAACTCGGCCTTGCGTTCCACGAGGTGCGAACCGCCGGGAACGCTTTGCGCGGAAGCCACTCCGGACGACGCAGCGACCAGCGACGCAGAAGCGGCGAGAAACGACGTACGATTCACAACTCTTCCTCCATCATATGGGCCTTCTTTCCCATTACCATCAGGAAACCCGGCTTCACGCTGCGAATAATGTTCGAGCGTCGACGGAGGTTTGGGCGGTGATGAATCGTCGCGAATTTGCAAGCATTGCAGCAGGTGCGGCCGCAACCGCAACGATGCAATCGCGTGCGCTTGCGCAGACCCTCGGGCAGCCTCATCCGCCGCTCGTTCCTGAAGACGATCCTTCGATTACTATAGAACGCGCGCAACTTCGCCGGCCCGACGGCATCGTCAACGCCTATGCCGCGTTTCCCAAGAATCTCCGCGCGAACACACCGGGTGTCGTGATTGCGATGCACCTGTGGGGCGTGGATTCTCAGATTCGCGATACGGTTCGCCGGTACGCCAAGTTGGGGTTTAGCTGCATCGCGCCTGACCTCTATTCGCGGATGAACGGGCCTAGCGGCGACGGCAGCACGGACGTCGACGAGTTTCGTCCGCTTGCCGCGCAACTGCAACGCAAAGAGTATGGCGGCGATATGCGCGCAGCGGCACTCCACGTGCTCTCGAAGTCGCCGCAATGTAAGCTCGGCGTCACGGGCTTTTGCATGGGCGGCCACCTTGCGCTGATCGAAGCGCTGGACAACTCCGACGTCTTCGATGCGGTCGCTCCGTTTTACGGCGCCATTAAAGATATCGATCCGGCGGAGATTCATATTCCGGTTTGCGGCAGTTACGGCGAGAAGGACCAGAGCATCCCTGCCGACGACGTTCGCACGTGGCGGTCGAAGCTTCGCGTCACAAACGACGTTCGCGTTTATCCCACCGCCGGGCATGCCTTTTTCGACGACACGCGAAGTTCTTATGTGGCCTCCGCGGCTGACGATGCGTGGAAACGCACGATCAAGTTCTTCTCGGAGATACTTGGACTTCAAAAGTGAATGCAGCAATCGATCTCCTCTTCCTCGCCATCGGCATCGTCGTTGGCGGGGCGGCCGTCTTTTTCGCGCGCGGTAACCAGCGCCACGCAATCGAAGCCCTGCTGGAGCGCGCGAAGAACGACCTTCGCGAATCGACCACCCAGCGCACAAGCGAGCGAGTGGGCGAAATTGTCGCCCCTATCGCGCAGAAGCTCGGCGAGTTCGACCGGCTGGTCCGCGAGATCGAAAGCAAGCGCAACGAAGACACCGGTAACCTGAAGGCCCAGATCGAGAACCTGCTTGCCCGCGCGGATAAGATCGAAACCGCGGCAATGGCGCTCTCTTCTCAGACCTCGACCCTGGTCACCGCGTTAAAGAACCCCGCGACGCGCGGCAAGTGGGGTGAGATTCAACTACGCAACGTGGTCGAGAAAGCGGGGATGCTCTCGTACTGCGACTTCGACGAGCAGCAGACGATTGAAGTCG
>JAFANA010000045.1 GCA_019232905.1 Vulcanimicrobiota bacterium | reverse complement strand
CGCGATCGCTAATGACATCGCCGGCCGGACGAACGTGAAGCCGTTCAGATACATAAATAAAGGCAACCTCGCCGTAGTCGGCAAGAACTACGCGGTGTTCGAGCGCGATAAGCTTCGCCTCAGCGGGTTCATTGCTTGGCTCGTGTGGGCGTTTATTCATATCATGTTCTTGCCGCAATTACAGAACCGTTTGCGCGTTGAGATCCAGTGGTTGTGGACGTATTTTACGGCTCAGCGCGGATCGCGAATAATCCCTGAGTCTCATAGCGAACAGCGATCGAATAATTTGGAGAAAGCTTCATGAGTTCTAGCATTAATGTGCGTGGATTAGAAACCGTTCTTTACGAGAAAAAGGGGTCGACTGCGTATGTAATGCTCAATCGTCCTACTGTACTTAACGCCCTCAATCGCGCGGCGATTGCCGATTTACGCTCTGCGCTCGAAGATGCGCGCGATGACGCTTCAATCACGGGCGTGATTCTGAGCGGTTCCGGCGACAAAGCATTCATCGCGGGAGCTGATATCGGCGAGCTCTCCGGCGTTTCTGCGGTCGAAGCAGAAGTGTCGACGCGACGCGGTCAAGAACTCATGGACCTGATCGAAGGTCTGGGAAAGCCGGTCGTTGCCGCGATTAACGGCGTTGCTCTGGGCGGCGGTTGCGAGACCGCCATGGCGTGCACTATCAGGGTTGCATCGAAATACGCAAAGTTTGGTCAGCCTGAGGTGAAGCTCGGCCTCATACCCGGCTACGGTGGGACGCAGCGACTCGCGCGCCTGGTCGGCAAAGGCATTGCTCTGCAGCTCATTCTGAGCGGCGATATGATCCCCGCCGAAGAAGCTTATCGCATCGGTTTGGTAAATGAAGTTGTGGAACCGGACGCGCTTCTGACACGCTGCGAGGAGATTCTTGCTAAGATTTGTGCGAACGGGCCGCTGGCGGTGCGGTATTCGATCGAGGCGGTCAATCGTGGTTTAGACGGGTCTTTGCAAGAAGGCTTGGCGTTAGAGAGCAAGCTCTTTGCGCTTTGTGCCGCCACAGAAGACAAGAAAGAAGGCACGTCAGCGTTTCTCGAAAAGCGCCGGCCGAAATTCGAAGGCCGCTAACAACCCGATGAGTATGCGAAATTTTTCTGATCTAAACGAACAGGAGGTATTAGCCCTCGCCATCTCGCTGGAAGAAGATGACGAACGCACCTACGACAACTACGCGCATTTTCTCGATACAAATTATCCCGACACGGCGAGCATCTTTCACACGATGTCGGCCGAGGAAGCGGGGCACCGGCGCCGCCTGATCGAGCTCTATCAAAAGCGTTTCGGCGAGTTTATCCCGATGATTCGGCGAAATGACGTGCGTGGTTTCATGCATCGCCCGTCGATTTGGCTTGGTCAGCCGCTCGGTCTGGAAAAAATTCGAGAACGGGCCGAGGCGATGGAGATGGAAAGCTTGCGCTTCTATCGCCGTGCTGCGCGCCAAACCAAAGACGCGTCGTTGCGACAACTCTTCGACGATCTGGCGTCGGAAGAGCGGCGCCACGAGTCAAAAGCGGAAGCCCTCGTCGAAAAACACTTGACGCCCGAAGTCCGCGAAGAGGAAGACGAACGCGAACGCAAGCTGTTCGTGTTGCAAGTCATACAGCCAGGACTCGCGGGACTGATGGACGGCTCCGTTTCAACGCTTGCACCGATTTTTGCCGCCGCCTTTGCGACGCGTCAATCGCATGACGCCCTCTTAGTCGGACTCGCGGCGTCGCTCGGCGCCGGTATTTCGATGGCCTTCGCGGAGGCTGCGAGCGATAACGGAAGTCTCACGGGACGTGGGAGTCCCGTTTTACGCGGCGCCGTAACGGGTGCAATGACGGCGCTCGGCGGATTGGGTCACACGCTTCCGTTTTTCATTCCGGATTTTCACATTGCGCTTAGCGTCGCCATTGTCGTCGTCGTGTTCGAACTGATCACGATTTCATGGATCCGCAATCGTTACATGGATACGCCGTTTCTCAACGCGGCGTTTCAGGTCGTCGTCGGTGGTGTACTCGTCTTTCTAACCGGAATCTTCATCGGTGGCGCTGGATAATGGCGAAACGGTCATCTTACACTGTAGCACTCGCCTCGTGCGCTCTTGCTGCGCCGTTCGAAGATGCGCTCACGGCACCGGTCAACCGCTTCGGCGCGAGCCATACGTACATTACGGGAACTAAGACCAGCGTGAGCACGAGTGAACTCAAAGCGCCGCCGCAAACCACGACGCCCAAGCTGCTGCGTACGCTGGATCCCGGCTCGAGCGCCAGCGCGAGCGGGATGTTTGCTGCAACAATCGAGATGCTCGTCATCATGATCGGCCGGAAGCGAGTGCGCGCGCTCTCGCGTATCGCGGCGATCTTGTTCATGCCGCGTTCCCGCAGCGTATTGGCGTAGTCGACGAGCAGAATGCCGTTCTTTGTCGCTATGCCGACGAGCAAGATCGTGCCGATCATCGAGAAGAGATTTAGCGTTTCATGCGTTACGAGCAACGCTCCCAGCGCGCCGACCGCTGCGACCGGAACCGAAAACAGTATGATAAAGGGCGAGCTGTAGCTGTTGTAGAGCGCTACCATCAGCAAGAAGACCAGCACCACCGACAAGATAAGCGATCCACCGAGGCCCGTCATGACTTGGCGCATGTAATCCGCTTGCCCAAAGGGTGCCGGTTGAACGGTGATGTTCTTCGGCAGGTGCAACGACGGCAGCTTTTGCGTGAACGCGTTCTGCACGTTTGAGAGGTCATAGCCCGGTGCGACGTTACCGTTCACGTGTACGACGTCATGGCGATCCACGCGTACAATGAGCGGGGGCGTCGGTTCCATGTCGATGCGCGAGAAGTCCCCCAGATGAACGATGTTGCCGTTCGAACTTCGTACCGGAACGTTGTTGAGCTGCTCTACGGTGTTTAAGTCGGAGAGCGGGTAAATCAGCTGAACCTGCTCTAGCCCTAGCGGCAATTCGAACTGCGTTGCAATCGCTCCGCCGAAGGCGGCCTCCGCCGCAGTCGCGCCGGCGTCGATGCCCACGTTTAACGCTCGCATCTTCGCACGGTCAAACTGCAACGCTATCTGCGGCGCGAGCGCCGAGGCGGTGCTATTTACGTTCGTTGCGCCCGGCGTGCGAAGCAGCAGCTGGTACACCTTCAATGCGTATGGCGTCGGATCGCCGCCCGAAGTATCAGAAACGATCTCGTCGATGGGCTGCTGATTTCCGCCTTGCGTCGCGGTCGCCGGGACGACCGTGACAACCGCTTGCGGCATGACATGGGCCGCGATCTTCTTGTACTCGTTCACCCACCAATCGGTCGGGTGATGTCGCTTATCCTTGAGCCACATCGTGATCTGTCCGACGTTGTTCTGCACCGCAGTGCCGCCGAACGACGGATTGTAAAAACCGGCGAGACTCGATTCGCTCCGAAGATCCGGATTTCGATCGACGACCTGCTCGAGCGCAAATACTCCTTGCCGCACCTTTTCGATGGGCCAACCGGAGGGGTACACTGCTTGAATGAAT
>JAFANA010000115.1 GCA_019232905.1 Vulcanimicrobiota bacterium | reverse complement strand
GAATCCAAATGAAGACGATCTCGATCGCACGTGCGGCGGAGAAGCGCAAGGTCCGTACCGGTTTGCACGCGGGGAAAACTACATCGCGTACATGAAGAAGCGGCATCCGAGCGGGACCGCGCAAGACTTCGCGTTCGTCGAAGGCGTGCCGCATGATAATCGCCGCATGTTCCGCTCCGAATGCGGACGCGCCGCCATCTTCGGCGGCAGCGAATCATCATGTGCCGACCACGGAGCGATCTGACTGTGCCAGTCTATCCTGAGCTTGTCGAAGGATCGCCCGAAATAAAAAGCCCGACGAGGTTTCGCCAGGCTTTTTGTTACGATTCGATCCTTCGACTTCGCTCAGGATGACACGGGGTTAGAATGGGAAGTCGTTTTGCGATAAGTTCGCGCTGAGGTTGTAGTCGGTGAAAGACTGATCGAGAACGGCTTTATCGCCTTCGTAAAGGATTTGGCGTACCGGGAAGTGCGATTGCTGCGAAAGATAGAGCTTCATCAGTGAAATGCCGTCGTTGCTCGCGGGATCAGCTACCTTGAGGGTCAGCAAATCGGTTTGCGCGCCGTCGATCATGCCCGCGTCGGACGATTGTGAAAGATCGCCCTTGACGGACGAATATCTCGCGACGATATTCTGCGGCAATCCGTCCGGAATCGTGTAACCTCGAATCGAAACCGCGCGTCCGTCGTGAAGACCGATCTTCAAATGTATGCCCGACAAAAATCCGCCTTGATGGCCGCTGACCTGATCGCCGCCGGTCCACACTGCGCCGCCGCCTTTGCCGGCGCCCGACTCGATCAGCGTTTTGGCGAAGTGCGGCTTCATGAACGAGTAGTCGTAGACGCGGTCCTGGACGTCGTTGTCTTTGACTTCGTGCGAGTGAAGCTTGTACGTGATGCTTGTGGTTTTTCCGAACGCATCATCGAACGCCGAGAGCGCCGGCGTGCCGGATGCTGCGCCGGCGAATGCGCGAGGCAAAAGTATGGCGGCGAGCGCCGCTGCAACGATCAGCAGCGGTGTACGTAATCTCTGCATGAATCCTCCGTTTTAAAGCGGGGCGCCGGGCGCCGACGTTTCCTCGACGAGGAGCGTGCCGTGCTTACCCTCAACGCCGATGAGGACGTCACATTTGGCGTCCGCGGCGATCTCTTCGATGGTCCGACCGAGCGGTGCGCCGGTGTACTTGCCCTCGCGGAACGAACCGAGAATGATCAAGTTGGCCTTTTCGCGCTTTGCCAGGTCGAGTACCGCCTGTTTGGTTGAACGCGCCTTGATAATATCCGTCCGTAGGCTAACGTCGGTATTGGAGGCGATCGTTTCAGCGGCGCCGAGCGCGTCGAGCGCCGTGCGCTCTTCGACCGGCATTTCGGCGTCGGGCGGAAGCGTATACGGCACCTCGATGACATAGACGGCGAGTAGCTCCGACTTCTCACCCCGCGCGAGCTTCGCGGCGAGCGCCATCATGTGTCCGGAGAGGATGTCTTGCGAGAAGACCACGACGATCGAGCCGACCATCCGCTCGAGGTCGGCCTCTGCTTCCTTCGCGAGCCGCTGGACGAAGGACGCCGGCGGATGGAGCATCCACCACAACGTCGCCACGATCGCGATAAGGATGACGATCGCGATGACGACCCCCGCGAGGGTGACATGGATATCCGCGTTGCTGTAGATCATCGGCGACGCATCGCTTCACGGACCTGGCGAAAACGAATCGTGCCGAGCAGAATCATCGCGGCGCCGAGGATGATGCCGGTGAACGACTGGGCGATCGGATAGCGCAGCATTTGAATCAGGACGAACGCTCCGATCACGATCGTGAGGACGGAGAGTGCGCCGCGAAACACGAGCATCGCTTAGACCGCTTCCTTCATGCGCCGCTCGTCGCTTGCTTTGACGTTCGCGACGTATTCGTCCATGAGTTCCAGTTCGCCGGCGCGGCGCAGAATCTCCATCTGCTCGACGCGCCACTCACGCTTGCGCGAATGGAATACGGGTAGCGCTCTCGACTTCCGGTAGGCGAAGTACAGAATCAAGCCGAGCACGATCCACAACGGCCCGGCAATACGCCCGATCGGATGCGTGATCATCGTGAAGACCAGGATGGCGACGATGCCGATAAATCCGACGACGGCGACCAGTGGAAATTCGACGCGCTCGCCGCGGAACGTGAACGGAATATTGAAAGGAATTTTGAACTTGCGCGGGCTCAGCGGATCGGTCATGCGCAACGCGACGAGCGCGACGAAGACGAACGAGTAGCTCGTCGCCGCGCCGAACGCGTAGAGATCGCCCAGGAAATCGATGCCGCTCTCACCGTTGAAGTGTTTTGCGTAGACGTCGGCCATGCGCGGACTGAGCGACGGCAACGCTGCGAATATGACCTCGACTAGCGCGACCCCGCTAAAGACCAAGAGCGACACCGTCGGCGTTCGGAAGCGGCGGTGGACGCTTTGAAAGATCGAGGGAAGCAAGCCCCCCTTGGACATCGCGTACGCAATGCGCGAGCTGCCGAAGACGCCGGAATTCGAAGAAATCAACAGCAGGACGGCGCCCAGGACCGGCACGTAGAACGCCGCAACCGCTCCCCAGTAGGGCACCTGTTTTGCGATCAGTGCCACGGCTTTGCCGTTGTTGTCGCTATTACCGAGCCACTGCCACAACATTTGGGCGTGTCCGTGGGCGTCGGGCGGAATCGGATGCCACGTGTGCATGCCGAGCGCAAGGTTTGCGTACGAGAGCGCAAAGATCAAGATCGTCAGGATCAGCGCGGTCGATGTGCGCGGGATGATCGATGCGGGGCGCTGCGTCTCTTCGGCGGCTTGCGAGATCGACTCGAGTCCTACGAACGACACGATCGCGAGCGAAATGCCCTTCATCAGGTCGAACGGAGTCGGCCAGCTCGTCTTCATCGTGTGCACGAGTAGATCGGGACTGAACGCGAACAGGAACCCTAGGGTGAGAATCGCCGTCTCACTGACGATATCGAGACCGCTGACGAAGCCGTTAAACGCTGTCGATTCGCGAACGCCGATAAAGTTCAGCGTACAGAGGCCGACGACCAGCCCGATCGTTACGGCAAAGTGTGCCCACGGATGCGGGCCGCTTCCGAGAATCGGAAGCAATTCGCTCAAGTAATCGACACAGCTCCACGCAAACAGTGCGATATCGATCGTAAAGTCGAGCAGGACTGCCCAACCGGCGATGAAGCCGAAAATATCGCCCAGGCCGCGTAGGACGAAATACTGGCCGCCGCCGGCGACGGGATACGTTGCAGCCAGCTCCGTATACGCGAGGCCGATGCAGACATACACGATGCCGGCGAACAGAAACGCGACATTCGATGCGCCGGCAGCGGCGCCGAGTACGAGCCCAAGTCCGACGAAGATGTCCGCGCCGACATCCGAGTAGCCCCACGAGAACGAACCCCAGGGCGTGACGGAGCGGCGGAGCTCCGGGTTTTGATCCTTCGACATACGGATTGCTAAAAAATTATTCCGATCGCGGTGCGTTCGAGCGCATTGATCATGTACTCGGCGTGCGCGTATTGCTCGTGCAACCCGTAGTCGTGAAAAATACGCAGCGCTTCGTTCAGGCGGTTTACGGCGTCGCGCAATTCGTTGCGGTCGCGGCGTCCGTCCGCCGCCTTTTGTAAGATCATCGTTGCGTACTTCAGAGCCGTCTTTGCGTATTCCGATTCATTGTTGCTCACGGATAGTTCGTGCATCGCTGCGACGTAGGCGTCTTTTGCTTCGTCGTAATCACGACGGCGCGTGGCGATCATTCCCTTGAGGACGTTCTCTAACGCATCGGTTCGGTTACGCGAGCTCGCAAGCGCTTTGTCCAGGGCTTGGCGCAAGGTTGGATCGGTTGCTTTTGCAGAAGGAGTGAACGTTTTGAGCGGCTTCGCGTCGGGAACCGGCGTCGTGTGCGAGGCCGGAACGGCCGGACCAAGCAGCGCCGCAATATCCGCCATGAATTCGCGAGCGGTTTGATAGCGGCGGCCGGGATCTTTTTCGATCGCGCGCATGATCACGTGCTCGAGCGACTCGGGAATGTTGCGATTGATTTCGCGCGGCGGCGTCGGCAGATCGTGGACGTGGGAATACATCGTCGCGACGATATCGTCGCGGTCGTTGCGGAACGGCAGCGTCCCGGTGAAGATCTCGTACATCACGATGCCGACCGAATAGAGATCACTGCGTACGTCGGCGGGTTTGCTCAGGAAGCGCTCGGGAGCAAGGTAGGAAATCGTTCCGACGATTTGCCCCGTGCGGGTAGTCTGCGTCACTTCGCTTGCGCGGCGCGCGAGACCGAAATCGGTGAGCTTCGTGTGCTTGCCGTCTTCTACGATCATGATATTCGACGGCTTGATATCGCGATGGATAATCCCTTGCGAATTCGCGTAGTCGAGCGCTTCGAGCACTTCGTGAACGTATCCGAGCGCTTGCCGGTACCCAAGCTCGCCGGGTTCCAATTGCGAGAGCGTCTTTCCGCGGACGAGCTCCATCACGATGTGTGAGATGCCGTTATCCTCGCCGGCATCGTAGACCGCGACAATATGCGGGTGATTCAGGCGCGCCATCGCGCGCGCTTCCATCAAAAGACGCGCGTTCGTCTCGTCGGAGCGCTCGATGAGCACTTTGACGGCGACGTCGCGGTGAAGTGTTTTGTCGAGCGCACGATACGTGTCTGCCGTACCGCCACGCCCGATCAGCTCGACGATCTCATATCGTCCGCCGAGCGTCCGTCCTTGGAGCGAATCCACTAGCCTTTTCTGTCCATAGCAACTAGAAGGCGTTTCGATGCAGAGCCAACCGATTACCGTCTATCGCGACCACATCGAAGCGTATTCGCGCCCCGGGTGCCGCGATTTGGGCGAAGTCATCGGCCACGGCTCGCAACGTTGCCCTCTTTTTATAATCGACCGCAGCGAGTGCAGACCCATAGCGGCGGCCATCGCGCCGCTTGACCTCGACAATGACGAGCGTGCGGCCGTCGAGCGCGATCAAATCGGCTTCGCCGGTCGGGGTGCGGTAGTTGCGGGCCAGGATACGGTATCCATGCGACTCCAGAAACGTTGCGGCCGCATCCTCACCCCGCTGTCCCTTGCTCTTCGTGCTCACGAAGCTCCACTGCGTCCTCGTCGCCTTCGAACAAGAGTTCGAGCTGCGAATCCCGGACGCGCCACCACGCCGAGCGATGATGGACGCTGGGCCCGTAAATCTTGAGCGCTTCGATGTGGACCGGTGTCCCGTACCCTTTATGCAAATCGAAGCGATAACGCGGATCGAGGGCGTGCAGTTCCGTGAGCATCGCGTCGCGGTGGACCTTAGCGAGGATTGATGCTGCGGAGACGACTGCGCAAATGGCATCGCCCTTGATCAACGGTTCCTGCGGTCCGGCGAAAGATTTGATGCGAACCGCATCGGTGAAGAGATACTCGGGCGGACGGCACGTCAGCGATGCAATGGCCCGTTCCATCGCGAGGACGCTCGCCCAATAGATGTTGAGACGGTTGATCTCTTCAACGCTCGCGACGCCAATGCCCCAACCGGAGGCCGATTCGCGAATTTTCATCGCGAGTTCCGCCCGCATCTCCGCGCGGACTTGTTTCGAGTCGTTCAGACCTTTGAGCATGAGCGGCTCGTGCGCAACGACGCATGCCGCCACGACGGGCCCCGCGAGCGGACCGCGCCCAGCTTCGTCGACGCCGCCGAGAAAGGTGAAGCCTTTCTCGCGCGCGGCGTATTCGAAGCGGTGCAAGCGGTGCAAACGCCGACGTTCGCGTTCGTAGGCATTCTTGGCTTTACGTTGTTTTTCGAGTTTCGTCGTCATGGTTCGTCGCGCTCACCAGGTGCTTCTAAACTCAAACGTCCAAAGGTTCCGTCGTTGAACGCGCGGATGTATGATTGCGCCGCGTTGTGGTAATCGACCTCGCCGCCGCGCCGCGCAAATCCGCGCGTCTTTGCAAAGGTTTCTAGATCGGGCACCGTTGTACGCCCGTTCGTCTTGGCGGCAAGCCAGCGGTGGAAATTGACGGCAACCTCTTCGGGATCGTACCGTTCGCGCGGCACGGCACCGATAAGCGCGAGCTTCCACTGCGATTCCGCCGTCTCGATCTTCGGCACGAGAATGCCGGGCGTGTCCATCAATTCAATCCCCGGCGCTAGACGGAACCATTGCAGTTGGCGTGTAACGCCCGCGCGATCTTCCGTCTTCGCTGCCGCGCGTTTAAGCAGCCCGTTGATAATAGACGACTTGCCCGAGTTCGGCAGGCCGACGATAATTGCGCGCGTCATGCCGGTTCTTCCGGCAGCGAGCGCCTTGACCGCGCGCAGAATTCTGCCGACGCTCTGCTGCTGGCGGCCTTCGGCGGCAATCGTTTCGTGTCCGCGGGAAACAAAATCCGCCACCCACGCTTTGGTGGTCGCCGGGTCGGCAAGATCGTCGCGATTGAGGATCGTGAGACGCGCGCGGCTTCCGATCATCGCGTCAAGCATCGGATTCGCGTCGCTGCGCGGCGCGCGCGCGTCGATGACCTCGATAACGAGATCGACGAGTTTGAGATACTCGCCCATCTTGCGCATTGCGCGCACCATGTGGCCGGGATACCACTGGACCGCGCGCTGAAGATCCGCGTTCATAGCGTCTTCAGAGAGTCCCTAAATTATTGAGCGGCCAGATTCCCGCGAGGGCCCGGCCGGTCAGATCGTTATCCCCAACCGGACCGAAAAAGCGTGAGTCTTCGCTATTCGCGCGATTATCGCCGAGCACGTAGACGCTGTCCGGGGGAACGGTGATCTCACCGAAGCTGCGCATGTCGTTGTACCGGACGTACGGTTCGTCGAGCCGCGCGCCGTTTACATACACGGCACCGCGATCGATTCGAACGCGATCGCCCGCGATACCGATCACGCGCTTGATATAGATCTCCGGCCGGTCGGCGACGTGCATGAACGCAACGATGTCGCCGCGGTGCGGCGCACCGAAACGGTACGCAAGCGTATTGATGAGGACATACTCGCCCGAATCAATGTGCGGCTCCATTGAGAGCCCGCTCACCTGCGGCGTGCGAACGAAAAACGCCGCGATCAAAGCACCGAGGATCGCAAGTTGCAGCGCGAGGCTCGCGAGCGAGCGCAGTTGCACGAACCTGACCACGGAGAGCGTTTTTCGACGGTATTAGCGCAGAATCTTCGCTTGCGAGAGCGGCCAGAAGATCAAGAATGCGCGTCCTGTGAAGCCTGCGCGTTCGCCCGCTCTCGGTCCCGTCGCAAATTTTCCGGCAACTTGCGCAAAGCCCCACACGTGCGAATCGTCGGAATCGTTACGATTGTCGCCCATCATGAAATAGCAATTCGGCGGGATCGTGTTCGCGGACGTCCATTCGCTTTTCGGCGGCACGTTTGCTTGCGACGGGTCGAGCGCGTGCCACCCGAAGCCGTCGTTCACATAGATGCCGTAGTTGCGAATTTCTAGATCGTAATTCGGCGGTTGCGCGATGTACGGCTCGCTGAGCGCAACGTCATTGATGTAGACGACGCCCTTCGTGATGCGGAAGCGTTCGCCGGGAAGACCGATCACGCGTTTGATGAAGTCGTCGGGCGTCGGAATCGGCGGAGGGAATACGACGACGTCGCCCTCGGTCGGTTTGCGGAACCGGTACTCGAACTTGTCGACCAGCAGAACGTCGTGGATCTGCAGCGTCGGCACCATGGACGCCGACGGAATGTAATACGTGCGCGCTACGAATGTGATGAGCAACCAGGCCGCGATGCCGGCGTAAATGAACGGGTCGAGATACTCCTTGGCGATCGAGGTACTGCGTCCGCTCGAAACGGTCGCAACTGGTCGCAGCGAGAGCGCAACTCGCACGACGGCGATGATCGCGACCAATCCGAGCAGTTCGTAAGGCGTCATGTATGGCTGATCTTTTCTAATGAAGGATGCTGAATCTACTCAGCGGCCAGAAGTTGAGAAACGCGCGTCCGAAGAACGCGTTGCGTGAGGCAAATCCCCACACGTGTGAATCGTCCGAATAGTTCCGGTTATCGCCGAGCATGAAATAGTAGCCTGCCGGAATGCGATCCGGCGCGCTCCATTTCGAGCGCGGCGGAATGTTTGCATTGCGGGGACTGAGTGCAACCCCGTTGACGTAGATATCGTAGTTCTTGATCTCGAGATCGTAGGCCGGAGCTTCGTTTTCGTACGGTTCCTTGAGCGCTTTGCCATTCCGGTAGACGATACCGTCCTTAATCGAGATTGTGTCACCGGGTACTCCCATGACGCGCTTAATGAACTCGTCGCCGTCAGAGTTAAAAGGCGGAAGGAAGACCGCGATATCTTCGTCGCGCGGTTGGTACAAGTGGTAACGCAACTCGTCGACCAGCAGCACGTCGCGCACTTGCAGTGTCGGAACCATCGAGATCGACGGAATGTAAAATGTCCGGATGACAAACGTGATCAGGAGCAATGCCGCAAGTCCGGCGATGATGAACGCGTCGAGATAGCCGCGCAGGACGGCAACGGCCGACGACTCATGGTCGCCGGCCGCGATGGGTTTGAAACTGAGGGTTACTCGAGCAACCGCAAACACCGCGACGAGCCCGAGTAGTTGCAGCGGCGTCAGGGCAGGCTTAGGCCTTGCTGACTTTCTTTTCCTTGATGCGGGCCGCTTTACCGACCTTATCGCTCAAGTAGTAGAGGCGGCTGCGGCGAACCACGCCGCGCTTGCTCAACTCGATGCGATCGACGCGCGGGCTGTGCAGCAAGAACGTCTTTTCGACGCCGACGCCATGCGCAACGCGGCGTACGACGACGGACTCGTGCGCGCCGCCGCCTTTGCGAACGGTGACGACGCCTTCGAACATTTGAATGCGCTCTTTGCCGCCTTCTACGACTTTCGAATACACTTTGACCGTGTCGCCGGGGCGGAACTCCGGGACGCTCTCTTTGAGTTGTTCTTTATTAAGGACGTCGATGACGTTCATGGCACAATCTCTAGTTCGGACGAACGAATAAGCGCGCGGGAACCCGCGCGACAACCTTGGCAATATATCACGGCTCGGGGTCGCTCAGCAAGTCTTTGCGGCGGGCTTCCGTCCGGGCCCGGGACTGCTGACGCCGCCACTCCGCGATTTTGGCGTGATTGCCCGAGAGAAGGACCTCCGGCACGGAGACGCCTCGGAAGACCGGCGGCCTGGTGTAGCTCGGGTAGTCGAGCAGCCCGCCGGCGAACGACTCGGCCGCCGCCGATTCGGCGGCAATCGCGCCCTCGAGCAGGCGCACGGTCGCGTCCATGAAGGCGAGAGCCGGCAGCTCGCCCCCGGTGAGCACGAAGTCGCCGAGTGAAAGCTCTTCGACATCGTAGAGATCGGCGATCCGTTCGTCGATGCCCTCATAGTGCCCGCAGACGATCACGAGCCGGTCGAGAGCGGCAAAGCGCTCGGCATCCGTCTGCACGAAGGGCCGGCCCGCTGGGGAAGGGACTACGATCGCACGGCGCTCGTCGGACGGAGCGGCCGCGATGATGGCGTCAAGGGTGCGCGCAATGGGCTCGATTCGCAGGACCATGCCGGCGCCGCCGCCATACGGCGTGTCGTCCGCGCGCTCGCTGCCGCTCAAGGCGTCGAGAAGGTGATGGTAATGCACGTTCGCGATTCCCGCCTCGACGGCGCGGCCGACGATCGAGAGCCCGACGAAGGGCGCGAAGACTTCGGGAAAGAGCGTAACGACGTCGATCGTGAACATAGGACGAGGTCGTGTTCCATTTCTTTCGCCGCTTCGCTTTCAAAAGGCGCCGAGAAGCTTCGCATGACGAAGAGCCTCGCGATGCCGCGGCATTCAATAAACGCGGCGTTCGCCGCATTCAAGGGGGCGCGCGAGAAGAAGCTCGCGCCGATTTCGAAGCGGCGCTCCGGCTCGACGCGTCGCATGCGCCGGCGATGATGAATCTCGGCAATCTTGCCTTTGAAGCGGGCGATGCGGTTGAAGCGGTGCGTTGGTACGAGGCGGCAATTGCAGCCGATCCCAACTATCCGCTCGTCCACGCAAACCTCGCGTCTGCCTATAAAAAATTGGGCCGCTTCGACGAAGCGGTTCGCGCGATGCGCCGCGCTTCGAAGCTGGAGGTGCGTCCGCGCCGGAAGCCAAGCAGGCGCACATGAGCGAGGCCGCCGAGCAGATCTTTCTCTCCGACGAGATCCTGACTCTGATGCGCCATGCGGCGGAGTTGGCCGGAACTGTCAACGAGCCGTTCATCACGGTGCGCTCGATGCTCATTGCTTTGCTCGACGATCCGCGCATCGGGCCTGCGCTGCACGACGTGTTGCCGCGCGAAAAGCTCTACGAGTACCAAATGGCCGCGGAAGCGGCCAAAACCAACATCGCTTCGCGTGTCGCGGAGCCGCAAATGCAAGCGGGCGAACGTGCCGCAATGCTTCGATTCAACACTCTTGCGTTCAAAGTTCCGAGCGGTTCGAAAAGCGTGTGGCTCAGCCGCGACGCGTTCAGCGCATGGAACGAGGGCGCGAAGCGCGTCCGCGACGGGGAACGCTACATGCCTAAACATCTGGCCTTCGGTATCGCCGCCGACGCCGTACGCGCCCCGGGCATCCTCGCCGCACTTCACCTCTCCCCGGGAGAGATCAACGAAGCGATTCTGAAACTCGAATAGATTCGTTTCAGGAACGGGGTACGCCATGAACGTCTGTATTCTCGGTATTCCACACGATGCGAACTCATCGCACATGCGCGGCGCAGCCGAAGCGCCGCCGCTGATTCGCAAAGAACTTTTTTCCGATGCGTACAGTCCATGGACCGAGAGTGGAATACAACTCACGCGGGATCGTCTGATCGAGCGCGGGGACATTGCGTTCGGCGAAGGCGACGACTGGGATACGATCGAGGCCCACGTCTCTGCCGCGATCGACGACGGTTCGCCCTTAATCTCGCTCGGCGGCGACCATGCGATCGCGCATCCGATTCTCCGCGCGATGCACCGTCGCTACCCGAACATTACCATCGTGCACGTCGACGCGCATGCAGACATCTACGACGCATATCAAGGAAACCGCCGCTCGCATGCGTCGCCGTTTGCGCGCATCATGGAAGAAGAACTTGCGAGCCGTTTAATACAAATCGGGCTGCGCACGATCAACGATCATCACCGCGATCAATTCGCGCGTTTCGGCGTAGAAGCCATCGAAGCGCGCCATTGGCACGACGGCTATCCGCTGGAGCTTTCGGGTCCCGTATATATTTCAGTGGATATGGACGGTCTCGATCCGGCGTTTGCACCCGGCGTTTCGCATCGTGAACCCGGCGGTCTTTCAACGCGAACGGTGATCAATCTCATTCAGTCGATCGATCAGCCCATCGTGGGTGCCGACGTCGTCGAATACAATCCACTATGCGATCTCGGAAACCTTACGGCAACCGTAGCTGCAAAGCTCGTAAAAGAGCTTGCCGGCATGATGATCGTGAACGCGGAAGCTACTTCTTTGACGTTTCGACTGCCGTGAGTTCTTCGAGGTACTCGAAGAGCTGCGGCAGCGTGATCTTTTCGAGCGCGGTTTGTTCCTTGATGCCCGTTTCGTCTTCGCCCTCGTCGCGAATGTAGCAACGCGTCTCGACGCCGTTTTCGCTTTCGCTGATGAACGACACGGCGAAGCCCCGGCCGGGCATCTCGTCGTAGATGCGCATGGTTTGCGGATTGAGAATTTCGATCGAGTGCGACTGATTGTTGGCGTCGAAGATCAAGATCTTCAGGTGCTCGTAATTCGTGACTTCGATCAATCCGACGACGAAGACGTTCTTTGCAGAAAAGAACTCATGACCGCGTTTGCTGCGGCTTGAGACTTCATAGAAGACTCGGTGCGCGACGAACCGGTTCAGGATCTTGCGCAACGTAGCGAGCGAAGCAAGCGTCTCGGTGCGGTTGCCCCGCGTGTAGATGATCTTCACGGCGGACGCGAGAGCTTGCACAGGCGCAGCAGGAGACCCTGCTGCGGAGGGTGACCTCCGCTCTAAAGCGGAACCCCTAGCTCGTGTTCTCCGTCCCCGATATCATGGTCGTTTCGGTGCTCGCGCTCTTGCTTTTTGGCCCCGACCAGCTGCCGAAGATGATGCGCCAAGCGGGACGCGTGATGCGCGAAGTCCAGAATACTTCGCACTCATTTATCGCCGAGATGGAGCGCGCCGCCGAGGTCAACGAGCAGCAAATGCCGCCGCCGATGCCGCCGACGCCCCCGGCGCAGCCCGGGCCGACGGCGCACCCGCCAGACGACGCCACAAGCCGATAACGCGGCGCACGTAGTCGCGCGTCTCGGCATACGGCGGAATGCCGCCATAGCGGTCGACGGCACCCTCGCCCGCATTATAGGCAGCAATCGCGTCGGCGTACTGCGCCGAGCGGCCGGCACTCGCGTAATGTTGCAAGAGTCCGTGAAGATGGACGGCGGCGCCATGAATGTTTGCAAGTGCGTCGTCGGGATCGACGCCGAGTTCATCTGCGGTTGCCGGCATCAATTGTCCGAGTCCGCGCGCGCCTGCATCTGAGACCGCGTCGCGTCGCCACGATGATTCGACGGCGATCAGCGCGACGAGTAAACGTGCATCCAGTGCTTGCGCGTCGGCTTCGTGAATCGTCGCGCTTGCATAGCGCAATGCATCTTGTGGCGGAAGCGACGGATTGAACGCGCGAAGTGCCTGCGCGTACAGCGCCGCCATGAACGCAAACTGCCGCATGCACTTGGTAGTGCCGCGGCAGGTCGAATTCGGGACGCGCGTTAGATGTTGAAGTTTTGACGAATTTCGGCGATGCGGGCAGAGACTTGCGAGCGCACTTGCGCGTGCAGCCGTTCCTTTTGTTCCTCCGGCAGGCGCCGGTAGACAAAGTATCCAGCCGCTGAAACGAGTCCGCCGAGGAGTCCGACGAGCAGCGCGCGGCCTACCTCGTTGTCGCCCTCTTCCGTTCGCTCGGGCTCGTTGCCGAACGCGCTTTGGTAGCCGTTTGCGCCGGTCGAGCCGGTCGACCATTGGCCTTCAGGCGGCGCCGTGCGAAAGCTATCAGTCATGCATGCCTCCTCTGGTTGATGCCTATCGTACCCGATTTATCTTCTGCGTGTTACGGTTCCGGTTCGAATTGCCTTCGAAAAGAAACGTGCTGCGGATACTGCAACGCAATCTGCTCGACCGCGAGTTCCGCGGTGCGCATGATAGCGGCGACGCTCGGTTCGTCGCGATGAGCGTGCGCAATCCGGAGGTGCATGTCACCCCGCTCCTGGTGAACGTCAACCGGCACGGCGGCGACCCGTTCGAGGCCGAGCCGCGCGGCTTGCATGATCGCGGAGACCGCCGCACAGACAAGCGAGTACTCGTCGCTCGATGTTTCTGCGATCTCGACGTGGCCGGTTCCAACGAAAGAAGACAGCCGATGCCGGCTGTCTTCATAGAACGTTACGGTCAGCACCGCAGAAGTTACAGGCTGATCTTGGTGATTTTGACTTCAGCGAAGCGTTGGCGGTGGCCGTTGAGCTTGCGGACGCGCTTCTTCGGCTTATAGCGGAAGACGAGAATCTTTTTGTCCTTCGCTTGGCGGAGAACCGTTCCGGAAACACTCGCGCCCGAGACGAGCGGGGCGCCCACTTTCACGTCGCCGCCCGTGCTCGCGAGCACGACGCGGTCGAACGTAACGTCGCTGCCGGCCTCGGCATCAACGAGGTCCGTTCGAATGATATCGCCCTCGGCTACGCGCAATTGCTTGCCGCCGGTCTCAATGATCGCGTACATAACCGTGACACGATACCAGGGTGCCCACCCGCCTGTCAACGGCACGAATCGCGTCATGCCGGATCTGATTGCGGCGGCAACGCCGCTGCGACATTAGTCGAATGGGCGACCGGCGCTCACGGCCTAGGCGACGCCATCGTGTTTCCGCCGCAATTCGACGTGTCCGCCGTCGTCGATCCCGGTTGCGAGACCGAGCCTCCCGACGGTGAGTTGGAAGCAGAGCCGCTGCTTTGAATCGGTTGGCTGCCGCTGCTCGTCTTGTCCATATTCGACTGGCCGCAGGGTGCCATTGACGGTGAAGCTGAGGGCGAGGGCGCGGGTGAAGTTTGTGATTGTGCAACGACGGGCGCGAGAGCGAGCATTCCGAGCGCTGCCGCAACTGAGAAAAGACGCGTAAAGTGTGAAGAACTCATTTGTGTTTGCCCCTTCAGATTTTGGACATGCGGGAGCATAACAGCGGAAATAAGCCGATCTAGTGAACGGCGAAAGAAGGTTGTTGCTTGCGTTTTCGCTTTACGGGTTGAGCGTCAGGCGCTCGACTGCTGCGCGATCGACGGCGTCCTTCGAATACGGAAGCGGCAGCAAGCGCCCGGCAATCCAGTCGTTTGCTTCGTCGGTGTAGTGACCCGATCCGGGACGTCCCGAATTGCCTTGGGGAATCGTGATGCCGCCCGCGTCCCAATTTCCGATGTCCCACACGGCGCGGAAACTTTGCGAAAAGCCGTAGTTTTGGACGTGAATCGTGTACGCGTCACCGTCGCCCGCAAACGTCGAACCATTCAAGAACGTCATGCCGAGTGCGGCAAGCGGATGACGTACGGTGACGGCGCCTGCGACGCCCCAGGGCGCGGGTGAAGCAGGGAGCGTGATGCTCGCAACAATGCCCGGCTTGATGCGCGCCGCAATGAGTCCGGTCGGAAACTCGTTGTAGCGGTTCGTCAGTTCTTCGCGCGCGCGAAACGCAGCGGTGGCTTGTGTCGAATTGGGTGTGAATCGGCCGTCCCACGACCGCAGCGGGCCGAAATATTGCGCGAACTCGCGCTCAGCAATCGAAAGCGTGTCCATCTGCATAGATGCAAAATACGACACGTCGTATCGCGAGCGCGCGCGCAGCAGTTCGGCGATGCGATGCGCCCGGTACGGAGGACGGAACTCCGCGGTTAGCCGGTAGGGATACCTGGCACCGTACATTTTATTATTTGCGGACCAGACTATCGCATCACGTGACGGTGCGACGTGCGGCAACGCATCGAATGGAATCGGCGCGTACGTTTTTGCGAGATCGGCCGCGGGATGAATTCCGCGCGCCCAGAGCGGATCGTCGGGTATTTCGCCCGCCAGCTGATAGGCAACGCGTCCGCTCGCGTCCGCGAGGGCAAAATTTTGCGTCGGTCCAGGATACGCGCGTAACGCTTTGATGCCGTCATCAATACTGCGCGCTTGATCGAGCGCAGCGAACGCGGAGAGCGCCGAAGCCGGCTGCGAGTACGCATTCCAGCGCACGAGCACGAACCGGTCTTGGTTGCCGACCTGGATCGTCGCGCCGAATTCGCGCGGGGCGCGGTAGTATCGTTTCGTCACGCGTACGCCGAACCGGACCCCGAAACTTTCCGTTTGCCAATTCCGGGTATCGAGGCGCGCCGGCGGATCAAAGATTGAGAGCGCGGTGACGGTTCCGTTAGTGGCGCCCCACGCGATGGCATCGTTGTGACCGAGAATTACGCCCGGAACTCCGGCGAGCACGGCGCCGGCCGCATGAAAATCGGGTGCTTGTAAATCGACCAAATACCAGACGCCGGGAATGCCCAGACGCAAGTGCGGATCGTTCGCGAGCAGCGCGTGTCCCGTCGTCGTGTGCGCGGCACCGGCTGCCCATTCATTGCTGCCGACCGGCGGCCGCTGATTGAAGAGCGAGCGCAACAGCGCGGCTTTCGACGAGCAGTGATTTGGATCGGCGATCTTTGCAAGACCATCCGTAACGGGTGCATCGTAGCACGGATCGCTCAAGGGATCATCCTTGTGGATGCGTCCTGCGATGTCGCTCCACGTGTCCGCCAGATCGAGCACGGTCGCAAAACCGACCGCAAGCGAATCCTCCGGGCGCCACGGTTTCGGCTTGTACATGAGAATGCGAAATTCAACAGGCGCGGGTTCGCGAGCGAACGCCGCGTTCACGCCGTCGGTGAACGCCTGCAGAACCAGCTTGTCATTCGTACCAAGTAGCTGCCATTGCCGCGCGACGAGGTTGCGTACGGGCACGACACGCGATTCTTCATCGCTCGAAAGCGCGGGGCGTCCGAGAACTTCAGCGAGTTCACCGTAGACGAAGCGCCGCAGCAGGTCGAGTTGAAAGCCGCGATCGCTCGCTTCGACGAATCCCTGCGCGAAGAACAAGTCGTAGCGGTCGCGGGCTCGGATGTGCGGAATTCCGCGCGCGTCGCGCAAGATTTCTACGGGTTGGCGAACCCCCGTTCCGGCGATCGTTCCCGACGTTTGCGCGCGAGCGTGCATGCCTGCGGAAATGTTGACCGCGTAGATCGCGACGGCGATGATGATTGCGGCGGCGACGACGGCCGCAACCCGCAGCGTCCCGCGCATCAACAATCGACCAGCAAATCGTTGCCGTCGACGACCACGGAAAACGTCATCAACGGGACGACGGCCGGCAGCGTCAACGCTTCACCGGTTTGAACGTCGAACGTCGCTCCGTGACGCGGGCACACGACGGACTTCCCTTCGAGATGTCCTTGATCGAGCGGAGCACCGTCGTGCGTGCAGACGTCCTCGACGGCATAAAACGATCCGTCGACGTTGCATACTAAGATGTCCACGCCTTCGATCGGAAAGGTCTTCGCGGTTCCGGCGCCGATCGACACGGCCGCTCCTTCAAGCCGGTGTTGCATTAGGTCCCGACTTTGCGGCAAGGGTGCATCTTCCTCGGATCGCCCCAGCCGATGACGTGGAAGTTGAAGCCGGGCCCCAGCGTGACGTCTTTGCCGTGGCGCACTTCGTTGACGGCCTGTCGCACGAGGCCGGGAATCGGAAGATACCCGCTCGCGCGTTCCACCGTCGTTTCAACCGGCGCCCAGATCGCGGCATCACGCGGGTCGTTGATTACTTGGATCTCTTTATTCTTATAAATAACCTCGCGCATATCCAGCGCAAGGGAACCGTTGCGATCGTGATTGCTCGCCGCAGTCACTTCGCGCACGTACCCGTAGCCGATCGTGTCTTCGGGGACGATTGCGCCGAGAATATTGGCGTCGGCTGTGATCTTGAAGCGGAAGGCCATTCCCGGGTACGCCGTTGCAGAACTGACCGTGTCGACCATTGTGGCCGGTATTGCCGCGTTACACATCGTCACCCATGCATTCGCGGGTACCGCTGTTGCGAGGAGCAGAAGAACGAGAAGCGGCAGCAAACGCATGAATCAAATCTCCGGCGATGGTGAAGGTTCAGGAGAAGATTGACGTCGCTCGGTGCTGTGCGTCGCGGGACGGCACGGTTCGCGGCTGATGAGATCTTCCATGACGACGACGTGGAACTTGAAGCCGGGGCCGAGTATCACGTTGGTTCCCGGCCGCAAGTAATGGATGGCGGTCTGCAGCATGCCGATTGGAATCATGCTGATGCCTTCGTCGGTCAGCGTGGCCATGTGCGCCCACTCCGCCGTTTCGCGAGGATCGGACATGACGGCAATACGCGATTCTCCGATCGAAATGAAGCGCGGTTCGAGAATCAGCAATCCGCCGCGATTGCGAGACTTGGCACCTTGCACGTAGCGCACTACACCCATGCCTTCCGCGCCCTCCGGGATATCGACGTCTCCGAACTTCGACGCCGCGGTCGTTTTAAAACGAAAACGCTCACCCGGATACGCGTGAGCGGAACCGATCGTATCGACCATGGTTGCCGGAATCGTGATGTCGCAGAGGACGTCGGCACTTCCCGGCGCCGCCGCAAAAGCCGAAATGAGTGCGATCGTAGAAACCGGAAGGGCTCGCCGCATCGCGGGAGCCCTTCTGTCGGTTAACCTACTGCGCCTTCCATCTCCATCTTGACGAGGCGGTTGAGTTCGACGGCGTACTCCATCGGCAATTCCTTGACGAAGAAATCGAAGAAGCCGTTCACGATCAGCGCCGTGGCATCGGCTTCGCTCAAGCCGCGCGACATCGCGTAGAAGAGCTGGTCCTCGCCGATCTTCGACACGCTCGCTTCGTGCTCGACGGTCGATCGCTGTTCGTGGATTTTCATCGTCGGCTTGGTGTCGCTCGACGATTGGTCGTCCATAATGAGCGCGTCGCACTTGACGCGCGTCTTCGCACCCGCGGCACCCGGGAAGATCTCCACGAGCCCGCGGTAGGTCGTTTTACCACCATGCGCGGTCACGCTCTTGTTCGTGACGACCGACGTCGTGTTTGGTGCGGCGTGAATCACTTTTGCGCCGGCATCCTGGTGCTGGCCCTCGCCTGCGAACGCCATCGAGAGAATCTCACCGCGCGCGCCTTCGCCCATGAGATAGATCGCCGGGTACTTCATCGTGAGTTTGGAACCGATGTTGCCGTCGACCCACTCTACGGTCGCATTCTTCTGCGCGACCGCGCGCTTCGTCACGAGATTGTAGATGTTGCGATACCAGTTTTGAATCGTCGTGTAGCGAATCGACGCATCGTCGAGTGCAACGAGTTCGACGACCGCGCTGTGCAGCGATGACGTCGAGAACTTGGGCGCCGTGCATCCCTCGATGTAATGCACCTTAGCGCCTTTATCTGCAATGATCAGCGTACGCTCGAACTGGCCCATGTTTTCGGCGTTGATGCGGAAATAGGCCTGAAGCGGCATCTTGACTTCCGTACCCGGGGGAACGTAGATGAACGAACCGCCCGACCATACGGCGGAATTGAGCGCGGCGAATTTGTTGTCGGCCGCCGGAATAACGGTCGCGAAATATTTCTGAACGATCTCGGGATACTGCTTGACCGCCGTATCCATATCGCAGAAGAGCACGCCCTGCGCTTCGAGCTCTTTGCTAACGTTGTGGTAGACGACTTCCGACTCGTACTGGGCGGAAACGCCGGCGAGGAACTTGCGCTCCGCCTCCGGGATGCCCAAGCGATCGAACGTGCGCTTGATGTCGTCGGGAACGTCGTCCCACGAGCGCTCGGTCCGGTCGGTCGATTTAACGAAATAGTGGATGTCCGCGAAGTCGATCTGGTTCAGGAGCTCGGTATCGCCCCACGTCGGCATCGGCTTACTAATGAAGATCTCATACGCCTTCAGGCGGAAGTCGCGCATCCACTCGGGTTCGCCCTTCATCGCGCTGATGCGCTCCACGATTTCGCGCGTTAAGCCCTTGTCGGACTTAAAGACGTAGTTCTCCGGATCGTGGAATCCGTGGCGGTAATCCTCGGAGATGATCGGCTGGCTCTGCACGGGGGTCGTCATGACTATCTGAGGGTACCCTCCGTCGGGGGTATAGTCAAGATAGTGAAGTCATAACTTCAAAATCTTTTTGAGCGCCAAAGGGTCGCCTGCTTTTGTAATATTAAGAACTTCTTATCCCCGAGGGGTTTACAGGGGGGTCTTGGGGGGTTATTATGTTCGCCGGGCCTGACGGCCCACGGTATTAGGAGGGCGCGCCTTTTCGCGCCATCGCGGTGAATCGCCCGTGCACCGAAAAGCGCCGGCAAGAGTTCACCGAAAGGTCGGGGACGTGACTGCACTGCAGGCGCCAGCCGACGAAGTCCGGAGGTGGGATTCCCCCCAAAGGCTCTGAGGAGAGCGATACAAGTGAAAGCACTCGGAACACACATCGTGTGTGAGCTGTCGGGCTGCGATGCGGCCGCGCTCACCGATGTCGACGCAGTCCGCGACATGATGATCGGCGCCGCGAACGCCTCGCGCGCAACCATTATGGAAGTCGCCTTCCACAGATTCGAGCCCCAGGGGGTATCCGGCGTGGTCGTCCTCGCCGAGTCCCACATCTCGATCCACACCTGGCCGGAGATGGGCTATGCCGCGATGGATTTCTACACGTGCGGCGACCACACCGACCCCTGGCTTGCATGCGAGCACGCGGCGAAAGTACTCGACGCCAAGGTCATGCAGACCACCGAAGTAAAGCGCGGAATCGCGCAACCGAGCGGCACGTTCACCCACGCGGTGACGCGCGATCACGAGACGGTCGCCCTCTCGGCGTAACGACTTTCGGTTCGAGGAAATAAACGAGCACCGCCACTTGCGGTGCTCGTTTAATTTTTCATTCAAGGGCGCTCGATAACGTCATTACCGTGCGATCTTTTCGGCATGGAAAGCGTTGACCGGTAGCAAAGCAAGGCTGCCCGCGTAAGAGGGTCTCTCGTCGCGTGCGCGTTGCTGTATTCACATTCTTCTCAAGGACGGGTTCTTTAGATGAACAGTCGGCTCGGAGTTCGCATCGGCGTTGTTTTCGCGGCGGCGTCATGCGCGTTGCTCGTTGCCTGCGGTGGTGGCGGCGGAGGCGGCGGAATGACACCGCAAACAACGCCGACGCCGACACCGACGCCCGTTCCGTCATTTCAGCCGGGCAACGATGCTCCGATGCCGGCGATCACGTCGTTACCAATACCGGATGTCTGGACGCCGTATCAGGTCGCTTCGGCGACGCAGATGCCCGTTATCGGCGGATATAGCGGCGTTGGCGAAACGATCGCGATCGTCGGCGATGCGACGCCGGCTCCGGCAGACGTTAGCGGCTTTCTTGCCGGCGTAGGATTGACTGGGCGCGCCGGCGGCAATTCATTGAAAGTTGTGCCTCTCGGCGGCGGTCCCGGACCGGGTGCGGGAACGGGCGACGACCAAGAAGCAACGCTTGATGTCGAGACGGCAATGAGTCTCGCGCCCGGTGCAACGGTCGAGTTTCTCGCGATACCTGACCTGACTACGGGATCGTTTCTTTTGGCGGAACAGTACGTCCTTACCGATCCGTTAAATCCGGTCGTCGTTAGCGAATCGTTCGGCGGGTGCGAGTACTCGAGCTCGTCGGAAGATTCACTGTTCGCGCAAGCCGCCGCAAAAGGTATTGCGTACACGGCGGCGTCCGGCGATCAAGGCAATGAGTGCTTCCAGGGCGGCACGACCTACGTTGTCGGACCAAACTATCCGGCAAGCAATCCGCACGTAATCGGCGTCGGCGGCAATGAAAACGTGAAAGTCGTGGGGTCAAACTACTCGCTGACGAGTTTGCTCGCGCCGGTCGCGTGGAACGACGACTTCTTTACGGGCGGCCAGGGCGCAACGGGCGGCGGCGTTTCCGGGAATTTCGCGATCCCGTCATATCAAGCGGCGCTTAGCGGCGTTGCATCCACGACGTTTCGCAATGTACCGGACATCACAATGCCCGCTGAAGCGGTCGGAATCTACTATCAGGGATCGTGGGGGATTTTCGGCGGCACGTCATGGGGTGCTCCGGAAGCTGCATCGCTGATCGCTGAATTGGATGAGTATTGCCGCGGAACGCCCGGCGATGCCGTCGCGGCATTCTACACCGCGTATAGCCGTTCGAGTGCCGCTGCGTACGTCGACGTGACATCGGGAAACAATCAGTACGGTACGTCGACTCCGTTTTACACGGCAAAGGTCGGGTACGACAACGCGACCGGGCTTGGGCTCCCGCTCGGTAAGATGGTCGCCTCCGAAATGTGTCCGTCGCGCAGCTGGTCGTATGCGACGCGTGCGCAAGCGTTCGGTCAGCAAAGCCTCGGAGCGGCGCGCGATACGGATCTGCAAAACGCGGTGAACGTACGCTCGATGTCGGACCTCGGTTTCCGCACCGCGTTGACGCCCGTTTCGGTCGTCTTGCGCAGCACTCCGACGGCCGCGCGGGACGAGCAGACCGTCAGCGCCGCGCTGCAAGCAGCCGGTTTCAGCATCACGCACACGTATCCGAGCCACTTGCTCATCGAAGCGGCCGCGCCGGCATCGGTCGTGAACGGCTACTTCCGCACGGCGATTCACAACGTGTATCAAGCGCGTTACGGCGAGCGCTTCGCTAACGTCGCCTCGATCACGGTGCCGGCAGCAATCGCGCCGTACGTGCAAGGCGTCGTCGCCGACAACGTCATTCGCAAACACCGGCTGAGCTATCGGATGCATTAGCCCCGGCCGGAGCTTAAGAAACATAAAGGGCATCCCGCGAGGGTGCCCTTTATCGTTGGCGAATCCGCTGCCGCTATGCCGAAGACCGAACATTGGCAGTGGTACGTCGAGGAGTTCGCTCCGACCGAACAACACCACCACGCGATCGACACCGTCTATTACGCGGGACGCTCGCAGTTTCAGCAAGTTTCCATCATCAGCTCGCCGGTTTTCGGCAAGATGCTGATTCTGGACGGCGACACGCAGAGTTCGCAAAACGACGAGAAGATCTATCACGAAACGCTCGTGCATCCGGCGCTCGCCGGCGCCCACGATCGCAGCGACGTGTTGATTCTCGGCGGCGGCGAAGGCGCGACACTGCGTGAGGTCCTGCGCCGTTCCGACGTGAAGCGCTGCACGATGGTCGATATCGACGGTCTTGTCGTCGACCTTTCGAAAGAATATTTGCCGGAGTGGAGCGACGGCGCGTTCGACGATCCGCGCGCGCGAGTGATCATCGGAGACGCGCTGAAATTTATGCGCGAAGACAACGACCGTTACGGCGTGATCATCTCGGATCTCACCGAACCGCTCGAGGATTCGCCGAGCAACATCCTGTTCAATGAGGACGTCTTCAAGCTGATCAAGTCGCGCCTAACCGATGACGGCATTTACGTACTGCAAGCAAGTACGCTTGGATTTCACAACCTGTCGTTGCACGCAAAAATGGCGCGCACGTTGATGAAGCACTACAAGTACGTGACGTCGTTCTACACTGCTGTTCCGGCGTTCGATAACGATTGGGCGTTTCTCGCGTGCAGCGACAGCGTGAACCTGGCAAAACTAGATCCCGCCGCCGTAGATCAATATTGCGCGGCACTGAAGGGCGAGAATTTCTTCTACGACGGCGAAACCCACCGGCGGCTCTTTTCACTCCCCCTCTATGTCCGCCGTGCCCTCGCCGCCCAGGGGCCAGTCTTTAGTTAAAAGGCATAGACGACCGGGACGCCGAGGGGTACGCTTCGGAGGTTCATGAGCATCGATTTCGCCTCGGCCCCGCATCGCTGGGAAAAGGAAAAGTCGCACTTCGTCGCGCTTCTCGACCTGAAACTCGAGTCCGTCGAACGCGGGAAAGCGGTAATGCGCATGCCGTTCCGGCCCGAGATTGCCAACGGCGCGGGTGCCGTCCACGGCGGCGCGATCGT
>JAFANA010000060.1 GCA_019232905.1 Vulcanimicrobiota bacterium | reverse complement strand
CCGTCGTTTCCGCCTTGCAAATTGACGAGAACGAGAACGCGATTTTCCGCTCCCGGAAGTCCTGGAAGAGGCGTGTCGGCGAGCGCGCGCGCGAAGAGGTGATCCATATTCGCAACGACCGCGAGTCCCGACAGTGCGCCGAGAACGAACTTACCGCGTTTCATGAAGCTCTTTTTTCGTCCCCTGAATTGCTAGGCTAATTGGTACGCGGGCATAGTCATTGCCAAGTACGCTGCACCGCGAACGCGTTCTTGGAAGTTTTCTGCGCTAAGCGTTTTTAGCGCGGAGGTAGAGGCGCCGTTCAAATACGAAAGCAGCTGGGCGCGAGCCGCTTCGGGCGCATCGCCTTGTAAGAGTACCTGTATCAACTCAAACGATGCGCGATCTGCGTCCATCGTAATCTCTTCCAGCCACGCCGAATTGCCCATCATCGGCGAGTTGCTGAGTTGCGCGAGGAAATTCTGGCGCGCGATGATTGTCTGCGACGTGATCCAATTCTGGCCGCCCGGCCAACCGGCGACGTTCGGCGGATAAAAAAGTATCTGGCCCATTTGGCTGAGCGCGCGCGGCGCGATTTTGTCGATCTCCGGCAACGCAAACGTCTTATGCGTACCGACGACAAATTCCACCGGACTCTTCACCAGCGCGCGATATGCACGAGGCGAGAAAAAGACGTTACTTTGCAACAGCGTCGACATGACGGGTGCAAGGTTGAAATCGTATTTGCGAATCACGGACGCGAGTCCATCGACGAGTTGCGGCTCCGGGTCGTTGTAGACGAAATAGTTGAGCAACGTGTTCGCCCAAAATTTCGAAGCTGCGGGCTGTTGATAGATTATCGAAACGATATCCGAACCGTCGAAGTTCCCGGACCGTCCGAGAAATGTCTTTATTCCGGTATCGTGAATGCGTGGATTATCGACGAATTCACCGGTTTGGCGGTCGATCGTCCATCCCGTAAACGCGCGCGCAGACTGGCGAATGTCTTCTTCGCTGTAATTTCCGTGCCCGAGCGTGAACAATTCCATTAATTCACGCGCGTAATTCTCGTTAGGATGCGTTTTATTGCTGCTGGCATTATCCAAATAGAGCAACATCGCCGGATCTTTGCTGACGGCAAGCGTCAGATCGCGCAAATTACCGAGCGCATTCTGGCGGAAAAGTTGATTCTGGTTGTAAACATAACTCGGCCAGGCGCCTTTTTGAATCGCTGCCGTTGTAAAGTGTCCGTGAAAGAAAAATGTCATTTTTTCTTGCAGCGGCGCCGGCGTCGTCAGCATCTGGTTGAGCCACCACGTTTGCATCGAAACGATCGATTGCTGCGCTTGCTGCCGAATGGTTTTAAGAGTGGCCATGCGGTCGGCGGCCGCCAAGAGGCGAATGCCAAAGAGCTGCTGCGTCGGATCGTATACGTCCGGCGGCGATGCGTTTGAGGGACCGGCGTAGTGCACGAGCGACTCGACGACGTCGTGCAGGTTGCTCCGCGCCGCGGCCGCGATTTCTTGCGGCGTACCGCCGAAGCCGGCGCGGCGCAGCAAGTGCGCTGCGAGCCGTTCATCCCACATGTCGCGGTACGGAGCAAGCGCGGTCCGCGCATCAAGCGCTCCGCCCGGACGATTCAATCCCGATGCCATACCTCTATTGAACGTGGCAAGCGCTCAGAACGTCATGAAGGACGGGTTAAGGCCGCTGGTTGCCGAACGAGCGGCCTTCGTGAGCCTTCTCGAATCCCGCCTTGATCGGCAGAGCGATACGTTCGCGCGCAATGCGGAGCGTATGTCCGCTTTGGTTACCGAATACCGCGAACGACTCGAAGCGGTCCGCGCAGGCGGCGGGCCGGAAGCGACGGCAAAGCATCGCAAGCGAGGAAAACTTACCGCTCGCGAACGCATCGACGAACTCATCGATCCGGATTCGGACTTCCTCGAATTCTCCGCGCTCGCGGCTTACGACATGTATAGGGGCGACTCGCCCTCAGCGGGGATCATCACGGGCATCGGCTGCATTGAAGGGCAGCATTGCGTCATCGTTGCGAACGACGCGACCGTAAAAGGCGGCACGTACTATCCGATGACGGTGAAGAAACACTTGCGCGCGCAAGAGATCGCCGAACAGAATCACCTGCCGTGCATCTACCTCGTTGATTCCGGCGGCGCGTTTCTTCCTCTGCAAGCCGACGTGTTTCCCGACCGCGATCACTTCGGCCGAATTTTCTATAACCAAGCGCGCATGTCGGGAAAGCGTATTCCGCAGATTGCTGCCGTGATGGGCTCGTGCACCGCCGGCGGCGCATACGTTCCCGCGATGAGCGACGAAGCCGTCATCGTCAAGGGCAACGGAACGATTTTTCTCGGTGGGCCGCCGCTCGTCAAAGCGGCAACCGGCGAAGAAGTGACCGCCGAGGAACTCGGCGGTGCCGATGTGCACACGCGCATCTCCGGCGTGGCGGATCATTTTGCGAATGACGACCACCACGCGCTCGGTATGGTGCGTGAAATTGTACGCAATCTGCATCGCGAGCTTCCGCGCCAGTGGGATCGGGAAGAACCGCGCCCGCCGAAGTACGATCCTCGCGAGATCTACGGTATCATTCCGTCGGACAGCCGCATCGGCTACGACGTGCGGGAAATTATTGCGCGCCTCGTCGACGGTTCGGAGTTCCACGAGTTCAAGGCGCGATACGGGACGACGCTTGTATGCGGCTTCGCCCATATCGAAGGGCACCCGATCGGCATCCTTGCAAACAACGGCATTCTCTTCAGCGAAAGCGCGCTCAAGGGTGCGCACTTCATCGAATTGTGCACGCAGCGCGGCACACCGCTGCTTTTCTTGCAGAACATCACCGGCTTCATGGTCGGTAAGCAGTACGAAAACGGCGGTATTGCCAAAGACGGCGCCAAACTCGTCACGGCCGTCGCGTGCGCGGAAGTGCCCAAATTTACCGTGGTAATCGGCGGCAGCTTCGGTGCGGGTAACTACGGTATGAGCGGGCGCGCGTATTCGCCGCGTCAGTTGTGGATGTGGCCGAACGCGCGCATCAGCGTCATGGGCGGCCCGCAGGCCGCAAGCGTCTTATCGACGGTCAAAGGCGACATGACGCCCGAAGAAAAGGCAAAATTCGAGGCGCCGATCCTCGAAAAATACGAGCACGAAGGCAACCCCTATTATTCGACGGCGCGGTTGTGGGACGACGGCATCATCGACCCGCTCGACACGCGTCGTGTGCTCGCCATCGGGCTCGACGCGGCGGCAAACGCGCCGCAGCCGCCGACGCATTTCGGCATCTTCCGCATGTAGCGCGGACGGCAATCGATGCAACGCCTGCCGGTAATCGCCGCGTACTGCGGCATGTGCCTCATTTGGGGGACGACGTGGCTTGCGATTAAGATCGGCTTGCACACGCTCGGCCCGCTCACCGGCGTCGGATTGCGCTTTGTGATTGCGGCGTTGTTCCTCTTCGCGATCGCCGCCGTCTCCGGCGCACTGCGTCCCTTGCGCGAGATTCCCTGGAAGCTCGTCGCAGTTTTCGCAACGACGCTCTTCGGTCTGAATTACATCTTGACGTACGCTGCGGAGACACGGCTCGATTCCGGACTTGTTTCCGTCCTCTTCGGCACGCTGCCGTTCTTCACGTTCGGATTCGGTCACGTGATGGTACACGAGCGCACGACGCCGCGCATTTGGATCGGCGCGTCGATTGCGTTTGCAGGCGTCGCCGTGATCTCGCTTGCGGGACAAGTGCAAGGCTCGCCGCTCTTCGCGCTTTGCGCGATTGCGGCCGCAGGCGTTTCCGCGTTTGCCAACGTTTACGCGAAGCGTCATTCGCATCACGATCCGCTGCTGACATTGCCGCCGTCAATGTTCATCGCGGGTGCAGTGATCTTGGTTGCAGGCCTGATCTTCGAGCGAACGGATTGGTCCGCCGTTACGACGGCGCCGTCGCTTGCGGCGCTGCTCTATCTCGCGATCTTCGGAAGCGGCATTGCCTTCTTCCTCAATCTGTGGGTGCTGCACCGGCTGCCGGTGTGGATCGTCGGGATGTCGTCTCTCATCTTCCCGGTCATCGCGATTACCGTCGGCATCCTCTTCGGCGGCGAGCAATTCGGCACGCGCGAACTGGCCGGGTCGCTGCTCGTCATCGCAGGCATGGCAATTGCGCTTTCAGCTCCGCAACAGACCGATAACGTGCCTCAAACGTGAGGAAACGCTTTCGGATAGAATCTGAAATAGTTCGGCGTTTCGATCCACTTGCCGTTTGCATACTTGAGCGTCGCGGTTACATGGGGTTTCGTCGGGCAGCAGAGCGGCGCGGTCGCATTGTAGTAGGGTCCGCTTAGCTGTAGCGTCGCACCGTTTCCGTTCTTAACGATCTTGGCGTCGAGATCGCAGGCGTTTTCAAGGGTAACGGCAGGCACGACCTTATTGCTCTTCGGATCGAAGGCAAAGACGGTTAAATCCGCCGAACCGCAGTCCGCGCCCGTTTGATGTGTTTGCACGACGAGTTGTTCGACGCCGGGCCCCATCAACTCGCCGGCGCCGACGATGCCTGCGTCCTGACGTGGAAACCAAAGAGTTGCGCCCTTGGCTTTCTCCAATTTGTCGAGCGGTCCACCGTTGGCCGGCGACTGATACCGCAGGCGATAGGTCGTGTCGTCGATTTGATAGATCGAGACGTACCACTGGTAAAACGTCTCGCCGTCTCCTGTTCCGACAGCTTTTTTACTGATGACGCCGCGCCATTGACTGTGCATTGCCTGGCCACTGAGATACACGACCTGACTCTCGTCGACGGTGCCGGGCGGCGCGGGTGCAAACGCGGGATGCGGCGGTTCTTCCGCTGCGAGCGGCGCCGAAACGAACAGACCGAGCGCGGCGATAGCAAACGCCGGAAAGAATCGATGCATCTTAGCTCCTCAACTCCCAAGTCACGCGAGTATAGAGCGGTACGAATCCCAGCGCCCGAAAGTTCCGCTCCGAGTCGCTCAGCGGCACCGCGGAAACCCGAGCGAATCGCATGCCGGCGGCCTTCGCTCGCGCAACGCGTTCGCGAATCATCGCGCGCTGCCATCCTTGCCGCCGGTGCGACGGGATGGTCGATGCCGCAAAAAGCGCGACGACGCCCTCTTCAAAGGCATAGCACGCGGTAGAGATGATTCGTCCGTTGTCGCGGACTTCCAGTGGCGTCGCGCCACCCGTTGCGAGAAGCAAACCCACGATCAGCGCATCGCGATCGGGCTCGTCGCCATCGAGAAAACCGCGCGCCGAGGCTTCCGCCCACTCGCGCGGATTCTGCATCTCGCGAATGCGCTCGTCGTGCCGGCCTTCGAGTGCGTCGATGCCGGCGACGAGCGTATTCTGATATTCGACGGGCACGTAACCAGCGTTTGCGAGGAGCGGAGCCAGGGCCGGATTCGTCACCGGACTCACGGTTAACCGCGGCGCGCAGTGATGGGAACCAAAGAACGCCGTGATCTCATGGACGGTTGCCGCGGACACGTCGGCTTCAACGCCGATTGCCGTCCCTTCCGAAAGCGCACCGCCCGCACCGGAAAACGCGACGATCCCGCCGGCAACGTCGCGCACGTCGATGCCAAGATCGGGATAGTTTCGCTGACCCGCTTCCATGCATTTGCGCAAGCCGATGCGTTCGCCCAATTCGCATGCCAGCGCTAGTGTGCGATCGATCATACGCGAAAACGAATATCGCGTTGTGGAGCATTTTACCTATGTCACGCGAAGCGAGATGAACGCAAACTGCCGGAGGTTTTAGGCATGCGCATACGAGCTACCGCACTCATCGCATTTCTCGCCCTATCCATCACCACGTTCTCACCCATCGCACGCGCGCAAGACAGTCCGCCTGTGATGAACGGTGTGGGAACGGCTACGCTGACCGAAAAAGTCGTCGCCATAGACTACAAGACGCGCGAAATCACGCTACAAGATAAAGACGGGAACAAAGACGCCTATCAGGCAAGTCCCGCAATCAAACGATTCAACGAAATCAAAGTCGGCGATACGATTACGTTCTCGTATCAAGAGTCGGTCGCGCTCAACATGGTAAAGACCGGAGCGGATATGGAAGCCGCGGCACCGTCATCCAGTCCCGTCGTTACGGAACTTGCCGGACCAAAACCCGCCGGACAGATTTCACAGACGTTAACGACCGTCGTCACCATCCAAGCCATCGACGCGTCGAAACCGTCCATCACCGTGAAGACTCAGGACGGACGCGTACTGGAGTTTGCGGTGAAGAACAAAGATTTATTGAATGGCTTCAAAGTCGGCGATAACGTAAAAATCACGTATTCGCAAGCCTTGATGATGGCCGTGCAGTAGCGGCTAGATCCCGGCGTACCACTCGTAGCCCTGATCTTCCCAATAGCCGCCGGCTCCGGAATAGATCGTCGCGAACGAACCGACGAGTTCGATCCGCCAGACCCACTTTGCGCTCTTGTATCCGAGCTGCGTCGGAACGCGCAGGCGAACCGGTGCGCCGTGATCGGGGTCGAGCGGCGCGTCGTTCAGACGTAACGCGAGCAGCGTTTGCGGATGCATCGCTTGATGGAGATCGAGACTCTCGTAGTACGGCGTGTTTTGATCGTCTTTATCCATGCAGTAAAAAACGGCGTAGCGGGCATCGGGACGCGGACCTACCGCAGCTAGAAAATCGCGTAACCGCACGCCGGTCCACTTGCCGATGACGCTCCACCCCTCGACGCAATCGTGGCGTGTGATCTGCGTCGTCTGCTGCATTGCCTGCAGTTGCGCAAGGCTGAAGCCGCCGCGACGTTCCACGGCGCCGTCGATGACGAGGCGGTACGGTTCGAAGTGCCGCGCGACGAGCAGCTGGTAGTTTGAGTCGCTCGGTGTGGGCAGGCCGTTGACGCGGAAATCCCGATCGACGTCGCCGTCACGGTATTCGCGCGCCATGCCGCGCGTCCCGATCAGCGCATGATTGAGTTTTTCGGCCGAGCCGAGGGCCGCGTGAAACTTCTGGTTGTTGTTCAGCGCCGTGCCGATCGGCGAACACGCCGCGAGCGCGGACGAAATCGACGTTGCGATAAAAAGTTTGCGGTTCATTGTCCTGCCACGTCCTCGCTCCCCACGCGGTACCATCCCGTGATCATCGAATTCATCTGATTGACGAAGCCTTGCGTCAGCACTTGAAACGTATGGATCACAAAGAACGCCAGGAGTGCCAACATACCGGCGAAGTGCCACAATCGCGCGAACTGGCGTCCGCCGAGAAGCCACGTCAACGGTTGTGCGATCGCATCGATTCCGGGTGAGAGCGCAAGACCCGTCAGCACCACGAGCGGCGCAACAACGAAGCCGACCGTCGTATATGCCGCTTTTTGCAGCGGGTTGTAAATGCCGTGCGGCGGCGGTTCTTTACGCAGGTGCAGATAATACGCTTGCATCGGCCATAGTTTCGGCACGTCGCTTGGACGCAAGATCAACTCGCGCAGATTGCCTTTGATTGCCGTCGAGATCAGCCATGCAATCCAACACGCCGCGGCAATCCAAGCGAAGAACAGATGCCAGCGGCGCCCGTCGGCGAGATCTTGAAACGATGGAATCGTTATCCAGCCGGGAAACCCGCGCGGGCCTCGGCCGCCCATCCCGTCGTCGGTGTAGCCGAGCCACCCGGTCGTCGTAAACGTGCGCCCGAAGATCGTCGTCGTCCCGACGCCCTGCGCCGGCGAGTTGATGGAGAGCACGCGCCGGGCCGGATCGGATTTGTCCGAGGCGTCAAGATAGGGCGCCGCGTTGAAGATTTGCAGCCCGCTTGAAACGAGCACGCCGAAGGCGATCACCCAAAACCAGTGGCTTAGCCGCGTGGTCACCGCATACCGGTAGATCTTGCGTCCCATCTGCATACGACTATAACGCAGCCCAGGCGGGACCGGATGAGAAGCCGAACGACACCGGGCCCATGTCTACGATCACGCTCTCCTTGCAAGCGCAGGTAGCGCGCGTCACGCTCGCGCGGCCCGACGTTCGCAACGCCTTCAATGCCGACGTCATCCGCGAGCTTCGCGATGCGTTTGAAGCGCTCTCCGCCGACCCGAAGGTTCGCGCAATCGTCCTAGCCGGCGAGGGGCCGTCCTTCTGCGGCGGCGCCGACATCAATTGGATGCGCGGTGCGCTCGATCTGAGCTACGACGAGAACGTCGCCGACGCCGAAGCGATGAGCATGATGTTTCGCGCGATCGACCGCTGCACGAAACCGGTGATCGGACGCGTTCACGGCGCGGCGCTCGGCGGCGGCTCCGGGCTCACCGCCGTCTGCGACATCGCAATTGCAAGCGACGATGCGCTCTTCGGATTCACCGAAGTGAAGCTCGGCATCATTCCCGCGGTCATTTCACCGTTCGTACTCGCAAAGATTGGGCCCTCGCATGCGCGCGCGCTCTTTCTCACCGGCGAGCGGTTCGGCGCTGAGCGGGCGTTGCACATCGGTCTCGTGCATCGCGTTGTGTCCGCGGATCAACTCGATGCGGCGGTGGAAGAAACGCTTGCCCAGATCATGACGAGCGGTCCGGAAGCGGTTGCGTCGGCAAAAGCGCTGATCCCGCGCGTGCTGACCGCGTCGTACGATGACACGCTCGGCATTACGAGCGGGGCGATCGCGCGGCAACGCACGACGCCCGAAGGACAAGAGGGGTTGCGCGCGTTCCTCGAGCGCCGGAAAGCGACATTCGCGCAATGATTCAACGATTACTCATCGCCAATCGCGGCGAGATTGCGGTACGCGTTGCGCGCGGCGCACGCGAAATGGGAATCGTCCCGCTCGGCATTTATTCTGAAGCCGATGCCGATGCGTATCACCTCACCGTAATGGACGACGCGCGCTGCGTCGGGCCCGCGCCCGCAAGCGAGTCGTACCTCAATATCGACGCCGTCATTGCCGCCGCGATCAGCATGAAGGCTGACGCAGTGCATCCCGGGTACGGATTTCTCTCCGAGCGCGCAGCGTTTGCAAAGGCAGTACGCGATGCAGGCATGATCTTCGTCGGGCCGTCGGCGGAAGCGATGGCGGCCATGGGAAGCAAGATCGAGGCGAAACGCCGCGTGCGCGAGTTCGACGTCCCGACGGTTCCGGGATACGACGGAGACGATCAATCGCCGCAGAAGTTACGTGCGGAAGCGGCGCGCGTCGGATTTCCGTTACTGATCAAAGCGAGTGCAGGCGGGGGCGGACGCGGTATGCGCGTCGTCGATGCGATCGAACAATTCGGCGAGTCGCTCGACGCGGCGAAGCGCGAAGCGCTCGCAGCGTTTGGCGACGACGCAGTTCTACTCGAACGATATTTGCGTGAACCGCGCCACATCGAATTCCAAGTGCTCGCGGATTCGTTCGGCACGACGATTCATCTCGGTGAACGTGAATGCTCGATTCAACGCCGGCATCAAAAGATCGTCGAAGAAGCACCGTCCGTTGCGCTCTCGCCCGAACTGCGTGCCGAAATGGGCGCCGCCGCGGTGCGCGCAGCCAAATCGGTCGGGTATAAAAACGCGGGCACCTGCGAGTTCATGCTCGATCAGGACGGTTCGTACTACTTCCTCGAAATGAACACGCGGCTTCAGGTCGAGCATCCGGTTACCGAGTTCGTCTACGGCGTCGACCTCGTGCACTGGCAGTTACGCATCGCCAACGGCGAGCGCCTGACGCTCGCGCAAGAAGATGTGCGTCCGCGCGGATGGTCGATCGAAACGCGCATTTACGCGGAAGATCCGGCGAACCACATGCTGCCGTCGACCGGAACGATTACGAATTGGGAACCGCCCGAAGGGCCGGGAATTCGCGTGGACTCCGGCGTGCAGATCGGAAGCGAAGTGAGCGTCTACTACGATCCTATGCTCGCGAAACTGATCGTCTACGGAACCGATCGCGAATATGCCATCGCACGCTTACAGCAGGCGCTCGAGCATTTTCGAATCGACGGCGTTCGTGCCAACGTTCCATTGCTGTCGTGGATTGCGCACGACGAATGGTTCATCGAGGGACGAACAACCACGAATTTCTTAGCCGAGCGGCTCGATGACTCGATCTTTTCACGTGCGGACGTACCGCGCGAAGCGGCCGTGCTCGTTGCGGCGTCGATGCTTGCGAACCGGGAAGTACCGTGGCGCATGGGCGGTATCGGCATGCCGATTCGTCTCACGTCGAACGGCGCAACGTTTATCGCTGCCGCGGATGCGACGAGCGATCCCCACGTCTTCCAGTTGACCGGAGACATCGACGGCGAAATCGACGTACGAAAATTGGCTGGATCGGTCGACCGGGACGCCGGCGCGTGGATCGCTCATCTCGACCGCACCGCCTATCGCTTCGAACGGATTGCGCCGCCGTCGGCACACGGCGGCGGAAGTGCCGGAAGCGGTGCGGGCTCGGATGGCGGTGTAACCGCGCCGATGCCCGGCAAAATCGTGAAGATCGCCGTGCGTGAAGGCGACCGCGTCTCCGAACGCGCGCTCTTACTCGTGCTCGAAGCCATGAAGATGGAACACCGCATCGAGTCGTCGGTCGATGCGACGGTGCTTTCCGTTCTGGTCAAAGAGGGCGACATCGTTGCAGGTGGAGCGCCGCTCGTGGAACTCGGATAATCCGCGGTGAGGTCATAA
>JAFANA010000024.1 GCA_019232905.1 Vulcanimicrobiota bacterium | reverse complement strand
TCGACTTGCACGCCGACCGGTTTGTGGCCGCGGCGTAATGTCGGAAACGCCATCTCGCAGAGCGTCGTCAACAGGCCGCCGTTGCCGATGGAGTGCATCGAGCGCAGGACGTTGGCACGCGCGGCGTCATTGAGCATCTCGTGTTGCGTGTACGCGAGCTTATAGTCGATGCGCGGCAAGCGCGGATCGTGCCGTCCGATGACGTCGAGCACGACGGATCCGCCGAGTGCCCCTTGCGGAGACCCGATGAAATATAATACGGAACCCGCCTGTTTGAGGCCGATCGTCACGACGTTACTTACGTCCGTTATCGATCCTACACAGGCAATAATCGGCGATGCCGGAATCGCTTTGCCGCTCGCCGATTCGTTGTAGAGGCTGACGTTTCCGGAGACGAACGGCGTCTCGAACGCGCGTGCCGCCGTCGCAAGTCCGTCGATCGCCGCGACGAAGTCCCCCAAATGACCGGGATTGCGCGGGTTGCCGAAGTTCAAGCAATCAGTAAGCCCGATCGGACGCGCACCTACCGCAACGCACTTGCGCACCGCTTCGTATACGGCGTGCTCTCCCGCCAGGCGCGCATTCAAACGACCGTATCGCGGATTTCCCGCAACCGAAAGCGCAACGCCGAGCGCCGACCCGAATACGGGCGCGAGCACGCCCGCATCGCCGGCACCACGCGGCACGACGGTGGCGCCGCGAACGACCGAGTCATACCGACGATACAACGGCTCGCGCGAAGCCACGTCGCGATGTTGCAGCACCCGCTCGAGCAGTTCGTCCATCTGCATGCCGGTAACGAGCGGCGCTTCGTCGACGACTTGGTCTGCCACGACGATCTCGTCGAACGGCAATTCGTCGCGAATCGCACCGGTAAGAAAATCGTTGTTGACGTCCATGACGACTTCGCCGTGATAGCGTAAGCGGTAACGCTTCTCACCCGTCACTTTGCCGATCACCGTCGCACGCGCATTGTAAGCAATTTGCGGCAGCGTAAAATCGTCGTTGTAGATACGAAGAATGTGCGGCGTCACGTCGGGCGGTACGACCCAAATCAGGCGTTCCTGCGTCTCGCCGACCGCAATCACTTCGGGTTTGAGGTTCTCGACCGCAACGTTGACCTTGTCGAGATCGATGTCTGCGCCGTATCCGCCGGCGGAGCTAATCTCGGCCGAACACCCCATGATGCCGCCCGCACCGAGATCCTTGAAACCGGCCGTGATATTGTGATCGCGAAGAAAACCGAACACCGCGTAGCTCGCGCGCATCAACACGTTCTTCAAGAACGGATCGGGCACTTGAACGGCGCCCCGATTCGATTCTTCGTCCGCCGTATCGAGCGTCAGCGACGAAAAGGACGCGCCGCCGAAACCGCTCGGGTCCGTCGCCTTGCCGACGAGGATCATATCCCAGCCGTCGGCACCTTTGGGCGCATAGGAATGGATGATCTCGGATTCCTTGACGATGCCCATCGCGACGACGTTGACCAAACAATTGTCGTCGAAGCGTTCGTCGAAATAGACGTCGCCCGCGATGTTGGGAACGCCGATCGCATTACCGTACGCGCTAATGCCGTCGACCGCGGTTTGCGCGACGTATCGTTGATGCGACTGCGGATTGTCGATCAGGCCGAAACGCAACGGGTCGGCAACCGCGATCACTTCCGCACCCATGCAGAGGACGTCGCGCACGATGCCGCCGATGCCGGTCGCCGCGCCTTCAAACGGCACGACTTGCGAGGGATGGTTGTGCGATTCATGCGCGATCACGATGCCGAATCGCTGGCCTTGATGTTCGCCGAGATGGAGAATCCCGGAATCTTCAGCCGGTCCGAGTACGACGGACGGCCCGGTCGTCGGCAGTTTCCGTAAGTGATGTCGGCTGGATTTATAGCTGCAATGCTCGCTCCATTGCGCGTCGAACGCGTGCAGTTCTACGACGGTCGGTACGCGCCCGAGCGTTTCTTCGATCGACGTGAGTTCGTCACGGCGAAGCGCGACGCCGGACGTATCGAGCTCAGCCAAGTGCCGCCCCCTGCGGGGTGGGAACCTGCGCTTGCTGCTGCAGCATCGCATCCGCGTGTAGCACGGCAGAGCGCGCATTTGCCTGCATCAGCAGCGTGCGTCCGTAGAGCACCGTGTCTTCGAGTCCGAGTAATTTTGCGCAATCGAGCGCAAGCGCTTGCGGGTCGCCGCGCCAGTGGAGCACCGGCGACGACGACGCCGAATCGAGCATCGCGCGCAAACTGCCGTCCTCGTCGACGGCAACAAAGAAGAGCCGCGCAAACGTCGCTTCCAACTGCTGCACGAGCTGCAGCACGTACCCCGGGGTCTTCGACGGACTCGCGACGTGACGCACCGTCGGCAAACCCAGTTGCTGCAGGCTCGCGACGACTGCGTTGATCGCATCGGAACGGTCGGGAGAATCGCCGACGACCGCAGCCATGCCGGGACGCATGACCGGGAACGTGCCGACGAGATCCGCCACTTCTTCATACGCCGTCTTCACGCGAGCAAGCGCCGCATCATCGACCGCGTCGAGGTTGCGATACATCTGTTTGTCGAGCATCAGCTCTTCACGCCCTTGCGGCCAGATGCGCCACGAGTCGTTGTCGATCACGTCCGCGATCACGAGCTGGCCTTTGTCCGGTCCGCCGGTCAAACGCCCGAATTCGATTTTCAGGTCGACGAGCAGCACGTCGCGCTTGCGCCACGCGTGCGAGAGAATCTCGAACGTCAGCCGCGCGAGTTCCGTCATCACCCCGACTTCATTCGGGTTCGCAATCCCGTTGCCGACGATCGCATCGGGCGTAATCATCGGATCGTGCGCCGCGTCGTCCTTATAGAAAAACTCGATAACGCGTGGAACCATGAGCGCTCCGCGTTGCACGCCAGGATTGCGCTTGACGAACGAACCTGCAGCAACGCCGCGCACCACGACTTCAAGCGGAATCATGTTGCAGCGGCGCACGAGCATCTCGTTGTTGTCGTCGTCTTCGCCGCCGTTCAAATAATGCGTCGGCAACCCGCACAAATTCAACAACCGGAACACGCGCGCCGTAGTCTGCGCCGCCAGGCGACCCTTCCCGGAAATCTCATTCCGCCGCGCCCCATCACCGGCCGAAATCTGATCGGTCTGCGCAACAACCAACTGGTCGGGCGATCCGGCCGCTTCGTAAAGAACCTTTGTTTTGCCCTTGGCTATTTCAATGCCCTTATTCACAGTGTCATCCTGAGCGAAGCGGAGCGTAGTCGAAGGATCGTCACGAACCTGCCTCTACGATTTTTTGCTTTGGAAATTCCGGTAATGCGTCGAGTTTTTCCGCGAGTGCGCGGGCGCGTTGCGGGGCGGTGCCGACGTGTTTGCCGGGATCGAGCAAACGTCGGATTTCCGCCGGATCGACGAGTGCGGTGAGCGACGGGTCCGCCGAGAGCGTTTGCGCGAGCGGATTGTCTTCGCCTGCGGCGAGCGACGTCCACGCTTGCATCGCGGCGCTGCGGATCGTCTCGTGCAATTCCTGGCGATCGCCGCCGGCGCGTACCGCCTCCATCATGACCGCTTCCGTACCCGCAAACGGGCCGTAGGTCCGAAGATTGTGCGCGATGCGACGCTCCTCGACACGTAAGCCGTCGATGACTTTGCGAGCGAGGGAGACGATCTCGTCGGCGCAAAGCAGCGCTTCGGGAAGAATCGTGCGCCGGTTTGCGCTATCGTCGAGCGTACGTTCGAGATAATTCGTCGCAGCGTTCTGCCAAGCGACGTCGGCATAGCCGACGAGCAAGCGCGCGAGTGAATCGATCCGCTCGGAGATGATGGGATTGCGTTTGAACGGCATCGCCGAACTGCCGACCTGCGACTTCCCGAACGGTTCGGCCACTTCACCGAACTCGGGACTCGAAAGAATGCGAATGTCGGCTGCAAACTTCGAAAGCGACGCACCGAGACCGGCAAGCGCCGAGAGTAAGAGGTAGTCGAGTTTGCGCGGATAGGTCTGCGTGCTGATCTCGCGCGCCTGCAGGCCGAAACGCTCCAACACGTCGCGTTCGATCTGCGCCGAGTCGCCGGAGTGATCGAGCAGATGCTCGTAGGATGCCGCCGTGCCGACCGCACCGCGCAGCCCTTTCGTGGTCAATTGGTCGAACGCGAACCTGAGGTTGGTGTCATCGATCAGCAGATCTTGCGCGTACACCGCGAGCCGGTATCCAAGCGTCGTCGGTTCGGCCGGCTGCAAGTGCGTAAACGCCATGGTGACCAAGTCGCTGTATTGCCGCACGCGCCCGGCGAACGCGCCGAGCAATTCGCGCAAATTTTCGCCGACCAACGAAAGCGCGCGACGCAAGCGGTAGGTCTCAACCGTATCCTCGATATCCATCGAGGTCGCTCCCAGGTGCAGTTTTCCGCCGCCACGCTTCGCCTGCGAGGCGAAGACGCGAATCTCGGCCATGAGATCGTGGTGAATTTCGCGCTCGATCTCCAGCGCCGCGTCGATGTCGACCTCGCTCGCGTGTGCCTCGATATCGGCGACTTCCTCCGCCGAAACTAATCCAAAGCGGGACTGCGCCTGCGCGAGCGCAACCCAGACCGCGCGCCACAATTTGCGGCGCTCTTCCTCGGAAAAGAGCACGCGAAGCTCGGCACGGCCGTATCTCCAAGAGAACGGCGAGGCATACGTACGATAATCCATGGGACGAAGGTGGGCGTTCGCCCCCGCCTAGAGCCCTGCCTCGTCGCCTTTCGTCGCAACCGGGACAGCTGCAGAGCGCGGTTCGAAGTCGGCCAGCGCAATCGAAATGTGATCGGGCGAACCTGAGTCGATCGCCCGAAGGGCTGCTTTTCGAAGCGCCTCGTCCGTGAAGTGGCGGAGCTGTTGCTCGGTCATTCCTTCGGTCTGCAGCTCGAGCACCTCGATTGCTTCGTCAAGCTCGAATTCGAGCGGTTTGCCGTCGAGCACTTCGCGCAGCTTCGCGCGCCGGCTCTCGCCGTCGAGCTCGTGCAGGTCGATCGTCTCCGCGAAACGCTCGCGCAGTTCAGGATCGACTTTTTCCGCGTCGCCGACGGTCGCAAGGATGAAGACGGCGGCTTTGTTCGCGTTCAGTTCGTCGATAAGCACCGCTAGGTGTGCGAGCGCGCCGGGATCCGCGTACTCAGGCACCTCAACGGCAAGCAGCGCGCGATCACGCGCTTCGAGCACCGCCGAGTCGATGTCATCGACCAGCGTGTCGATGACCGGGAGCGATGTCTGCTCCGCAAGACTGCGGATCACGAATTGCTTTGCTGCATTCGAAGGACCGGCGACGAGCACCGCGCGCGGCACCGTAATGCCCTGCGATTCCATCGTCTCGACGTGCGCGAACATGGCTGAAAGTAAACGGAGCCGCTCGGTAACGAGTTCGGGCAAAACCACATCGTCGATCGCGAGTGACGCCACCGCCGCTGCTGCGCCGTCGATCACCATGGTCCGGTGTTCCATCGCCGCGTCAGGGGGTGTGAAGTCGATCACCGTCCCGAAACGCGCGGTCATCGCCGCGTCCAAGTCGTCGCGAGTGTTTGCCGCGGCGACGATCCAAACGTCGTCCGTTTCCGCGAGCGCATCCCACTCCTTGGCGATCGCTTGCACGACTTCGCGGCGCATCGATTCATACGCGGCCGATCCGCCGGAAGCGAAAAACCGCTCCGCTTCGTCGATAAAGATGATCGAGCGCGCGCGTTTCGCCGATTCGAATAAGCGCGAGACCGTCGAAGCGCCCTGACCGACATAGCCGATCTTAATTTGCGAAAACGAGAGGTGCAGCAGCGACGCCGCGCTCGCGCGCGCGAGCGTTTGCAGCACATCGGTCGGATCGGCGCGATCGCCCGTCACCAGGAACAGTCCGCGGCGCGCCGCCACATCGCCCAGCCGGAACAGTACGACTTGGCGAATCATCTTGTTACGCACAGCCGATGAAACCGGAAGCGATCGCATGATAGACGCCGTACCATCGTACTCGTGCAGTTCGGCTTCGAGTTTGCGCAACCGCTCGTCGAGCGTTTTGCGTTGGCCGAAATGCTGCACGACCGAGCGAAATTCCGCGGCTTCTTTTACAACGTTCGGCATATGCCGTTCGAGCGCGCGCTGAAACGACACGCCGTACGCGCGAATGAACGGATTTTCGAGATCGGCGTGGACGAGCGTCGGCTTCTTGTCGGGAAATCGCGTCAAGAGCACGTTGCTGCGCCGTTCGTCGATCACTTCGACGAATGTTTCGTCGAGCGCATCCTTCTCGCGAACGCCGGGAATCTTCCAGGCGCGGTCGCTGATCGTACCGTTGGTCGGACCGTCGAAACCGATGAGCGGATGACTCAAACCCGGCTCGTAGTGCGTAAACGCGACGAGCCTTACGTCCTTACCGTCGCTGCCGAGATATGACGACCGCGCCTTCTTCACGTGCGCCAAACATTGATCGCGCGCGACGAAGTATCCAATGACCGCAAGCACGAGATAGATGCCGGCGGCAATGAGCGCGCCCGTCACTTGAAGCAGCGCGACGGCACCCGCCGCAACGATCGCAATCGCTGCAATCAAAACCCATTGGTATCCCGGAAGCCACGCGAACGAAAGCGCGGAGTTGATATTCTCGCGCTCCCGCATCCCTTGCACTTGCCCGAACACATCACGCCATGTGGCGTTCACCATCGTGTCGAGGACCGTGCGAATTTCGCCGAGCCGCTCGCGGTCGGAGACGATCTGCCGTTCGAGATCTTCGCGTTCGGCACGCGCGCGATCGACGTCGCTCTGAAGCTCCAGCTTCGGATCGGCGTCGCTCGCCCCAGCCTCCTGCGGGGTGATGACTTCCATAGTATAATTTGTTATCGGCGGCTGAGGACCGAAAGCTCCGTCGTTATTCTTTCAACCAGGGTACGGTGGTCCTCGGGGTCGCTTCCGGCGCTGCCCGTAACGATCGATTCGACGCCCCGCACGGCCCGTTCGTACGCCACCCGGGCGCGCCGCTCTCCGATCCGCGCCGCTATGGGCCGGAGGACCCGCTCGCGCCATCGGGCCCGAGCCGGCAGTTCGCCGCCCGGGCGCGCCAGCTCCCAAATCAGCGAACACTCCGTAGCGAGAGCCGAAAGCAACGGAATTGCCGCGCCACGCGGATCGTTTGCGAAGAATTCGTGGGCGATGCCCATTGCCTGCGCGATCTTGCCTTCGACGAGCGCGCTAGCGTAGAGATACGCTTTGGGATCTTCAATCGAGAGCGACTCGCCCTCAAGATCCTTGTACGTGATCTTCTTTCCGGAAAGCGCGAGCTTTTGAAGGTCGTTTCGCACCGCGGCGAGGTCCGCTTCACTACGCGCGAGTTCCGCCATCACGCGAGGTTCTGCGCTTGCGCCGAGCGCCTCGAGCGCTTCTCGAATGAAGCGCGTGCGCGTCTCTTCATTTGCAGTGGTATCGATGCGCAACGCCGCGCGCCCCAACTGCGGACCAAGCGGCTGCGGCCGCTGCGAACGCGGCGAGAGCAAATCCGTGATGACGAGTGTATTTCCCAACGGTACGTCTTCCGCAATGGCCAGCAGATCGCGACGCGGCTGCGCTTTGAGCGACTGCGCATCGGTCACGAGCACCACCCGCCGGTCCGCAAGAAACGGCATCGCGGAAAGCGCTTCACGCACGCGTCCCGCATCCGACCACTCTGAAGCGGGAAAACGCTCGAGATTGAGATCGCGCATATCCGGCGGCAACAGCCGGTCGAGCAGCGCGTCCACCGCACGCTCCGCGAGTGCGCGTTCCGTGCCCTCGATCACGACAAGCGAACCGAGCTTCGGTTCCTTGTCGACGAAGTCATAGTATTTCACGAACGCGTTAGACCAGTGCGCTGAAATTCGGCCGGTGTTGCATCGGCGGAATCGTTTCGAGATACGGCGGCGCAATCACGCCGTATTCGGTGATGAACGCCGTGACGAGATGTCCCGGCGTCACATCGAACGCCGGATTGTACACGCGAGCGCCCGACATGGCGACCGTCGCCGGACCGAACGACGTGACTTCCTCCGGTTTGCGCTCCTCGATGTGAATCGCGTCACCGCTTTCCATCGAAAAGTCGAACGTGCTGCGCGGTGCGGCAACGTAAAACGGAATGCCGTGATGCGCGGCGAGCACGGCGAGACCGTACGTGCCGATCTTATTGGCGGTATCCCCGTTGCGCGCGATACGATCGGCGCCGACGATCACGAGATCGATGCCTTTACGCTGCATCGCGATCGCGGCGGCAGCATCGACCTGCAACGTCGCATCGACGTTTGCGTGCGCGAGCTCGAAATACGTGAGCCGTCCGCCTTGAAGCAGCGGACGGGTCTCATCGACGAAGACGTGCGGTTTCTTTCCGGCGCGCGCGGCGTGGATGATCACGCCGAGCGCCGTACCGCCGCCGGCCGTCGCAATCGGTCCCGTATTGCAATGCGTCAGGATCTTGGCGTTCTTTGCGATGACCTCGAGGCCGTGATCGGCGATGGCTTTGTCGATCGCGATCTGCTCGCGATGAATCGCTTGGGCTTCGCCCAGCATGTCCCTCGATGCCGAAACGCGATCGACCGCCCAGGCAAGGTTCACAGCCGTCGGTCGCGCGTTGCGCACGCGCTCGGCCGCACGTTCGAATTCACTATCGTTGGGAATGGTCGCGCGAAGCAGCGCGACGCCGTACGCGCCGAACACCCCGATTGCCGGCGCACCGCGCACCGCTAAGGTCTTGATGGCCTCTTCGATATCGTCAACCGTGCGCGCCCGCTTTCGCGCAACTTCGTGCGGCAACAGCCGTTGATCGATATATGAAACAGCGTCGCCGTCCCAAGAAACGGCGGAGAGATCTTCGTCGCTAAATGACATCGCGCCGAGCCTTCGGGCCCGGCGCGATCAGTCCATTGTCGCCGTTGACGGAAGCTTAGACGCCGGCCGGAACGTGCGCGGTATAACACGTTCGGCAATACACCGGGCGATCGCCGCGCGGGCGGAACGGCACGGTCGTCGTTACGCCGCATTCCGCGCACACAGCTTCAAAGCTCGGGCGTTGCGCGATCGGAGCGCCGTCACCGTTTTGCGTGCGACGCGCTTGGCGGCATTCACGGCAACGCTGCGGTTGATTTACAAAGCCCTTGTCCGCGAAAAATTGCTGTTCGCGCGCAGAGAAAACGAACTGCGTTCCACAGTCCTTACAGGTCAGCATCTTGTCTTCCACTGGGTCGGAGCCTCCGGCGTACTTTATTTGGGCTTGGTCAAATGCGACTTTGGTAAGAGAACCCCTCCTTTGCCACGGTATGCAGGCAAGCGGCACGGACTTGCGTCCAATACTTACATATGGTAGCCTACGTACATAACGTAGCTATTACTAGAGGAGACTACACAATAATGACGGCTTTTGCCCTTGACCCGGCTCATTCGCAGGTTGAGTTTGTCGTCCGGCACATGGTGATTTCGAAGGTGCGCGGGAGCTTCGGCTCATTCCGTGTTGACCTCGACGTCGACGAATCGACCAACCTTCCGACGTCTATCAACGCGGAAATCGACGTGAACTCCATCGACACGAAGGTCGCCGATCGGGACGCCCACCTTCGCTCGGCGGACTTCTTCCACGTCGAACTCCACGAGAAGATGACGTTCCGCAGCACGCGTATCGCGGGCTCGCCTGAGAAGTTCACGATCGACGGCGACCTGACCATTCACGGTGTAACCCGGCCGGTCACGCTCAATGCGTCCGTCGATGGCCGGCTCAACGACCCGTGGGGAAACGATCGTATCGCCTACAGCGCGAAGACGAAGATCAACCGCAAGGATTTCGGACTCACCTACAACCAGGCGCTCGAAGCCGGCGGCGTTCTCGTCGGCGAGGACGTTGAAATCGAGTTGACGCTCGAGGCGGTTAAGGTCGCTGCTCCTGCGACGGTTTAGCCGCTTGGGTCTCGGGGCTCGTCGTCGTCTTTGATGATGATGACGGGCTCCGGGCCGTCATCGGTCTCGTCCACCGGCAGTTCGCGATCGTCGTCTTCATCATCGATAATGCCGCGATCTACCAGCGGCTCACCGTCGCGTGTCAATTCGTTGCGATCTTTCATTTCCAAACCGCCTCTTATGAACGAAAGCCGGCACGGGGCAATTTTTTAGGAATCTGCAGCAGGGTTGCCGCAGCGATCGCGGCTTCGTATCCTTTATCGCCCTGTTGCGGGTCGGCGCGCTCTTGCGCTTGCGCCATGTTGTCCGTCGTCAGTACGCCGAAACCGATCGGTATGCCGAACGAAAGCTGCACATCCATGAGGCCGCGCGCGCATTCGCCCGCAACAAAATCAAAGTGCGGCGTTTCGCCGCGGATCACCGCACCGACGGCGACGACTGCATCGACCGCTTCGTTGTCGATCACCAAGCGGCAGGCGAGAGGCAATTCGAAGCATCCCGGCACGCTGAAGACGACGATATCGTCCTCGTCGACGCCGCAATCGGCAAGCGCGCGTTTCGCGCCGTCGATGAGCCAATTGCTTAGTTGCGTATAGAATTCAGCCGCAACAATCGCAAAACGCTTGCCCGCGCAATCGGGCGCGGGCAGTGCATGAGCATTTCCGTTTTGTTCGCTCTTTGGTTTCACGAAGCTACCGTTTCGTCGAACATGTGGCCGAGTTTCGCGCGCTTCGTCGCCATGTAGCGCTTGTTGTGCACGGTCGGCTGCGTTTGCATCGGCACGCGGCCGACGATCTTCAACCCGTACCCTTCGAGCCCGAAGATCTTGCGCGGATTGTTGGTGATCAGACGCATCTCTTTGATGCCCAGATCCGCGAGAATCTGCGAACCGATGCCGTAGTCGCGCTTGTCGACAGGAAGGCCGAGCGCAAGGTTCGCTTCCACGGTGTCCGCGCCGCGGTCTTGCAGTTCGTAGGCGCGGAGCTTGTTGGCAAGGCCGATACCGCGTCCTTCCTGACGTAAATAGAGGAAGACGCCGCGGCCTTCTTTGGCGATCATCGCCATCGCGCCGTCGCGCTGCGCCGCGCAATCGCAGCGGATCGAGTGAAGCGCGTCGCCCGTCAAGCACTCCGAGTGCACGCGCACGAGCACGTCTTTGCCGTCGCTGATGTCGCCCATCACGAGCGCGACGTGCGTGTTGCCGTCGATTGTCGTTTCATAGGCGACGCCTTTCCAATCACCAGTCGTGGTCGGCAGACTGAATTCCGCGACTTTTTTTACGAGCTTTTCCGTTCGCATACGATATGCAATGAGATCCTTTACGGTAACGAGCCGAAGGCCGTGGCGGTCGGCATACTTCCGTAACCCGTCCAGGCGCTCCATCGTTCCGTCCTCCGCCATGATTTCGCAAATCACGCCTGCCGGATAGAGTCCCGCAAGGCGCGCGAGATCGACCGACGCTTCCGTCTGTCCCGCGCGAACGAGCACGCCGCCTTCGCGCGCACGAAGCGGGAACGTGTGCCCCGGGCGCAAGAAATCGGTCGACGTTGCGTTCGGATCGATCAGCATTTTGATCGTCGCCGCGCGGTCGTGCGCGGAGATCCCGGTGGTCGTCACGCCGCGCGCTTCGACGGAGACCGTGAACGCCGTCTCGTGCACCGCCGTGTTTTCGCTGACCATCTGCGGGATTTGCAATTGGTCTAGGCGGTTGCCGAGCATCGGCACGCAGATCAGCCCTCCGGCCTCTTTGCGCATAAAATTGATTGCTTCCGCCGTCACCATCTGCGCGGCCATTACGAGGTCGCCTTCGTTCTCACGATCCTCGTCGTCGAGAACTACCACCATCTTCCCGGCGCGAATGTCGTCGATCGCATCTTCGATCGAGTCGAACTGGCTCTCCGGTTCCCCGCCGGACAGCCCAAGCTCCGGCAACACCTTGGTCAGACGCTGAAGGGTGCGGTATGACGGTTCACGCCGGCCGGCACGTAGCAGCGAGACTGCGGACTCGGTAACTCCGGAGCGCTGCGCAAGCTCGGCAGCGGAAAGGCCGACGGCATCCATGGCCGCGTTGAGGGCATCAGCGAACAGACTCATGCCCCCACGGTAAAAGCCGACTTTACAATTGTCAAGCCACAAAAGCTTCTTGCTGCCGCCAACGTGTCGGGTTTACTCCGGAAACGAGCAGCCACAACGTAAGTCCTCCTTCGCCGACGAGACACGGTACGTTCAAGTAATCGCTGTACGCGCGCCAAAATGCCGGGGCGACGAAGTTCGAAAACGTGCTGATAAGCCAACAAACGCCCGCGAGCATCATAAGAACGCCAACCGTTCGCGGGATAAATGTCGATCTGTATACGAGATATCCGACTAGCAGACAGTACACGCCGAAGAAGGCGAGGCTGATGATGACCCCCTGCGAATGCAGGCGCACGGAAACGTACGCGAGCGCTTGCAACTGTGCCGGTGAAAACGCGGACAGATACGACGCACCGCTCAGCCAGTACAACGGCGCAAGATGGAAAAGCCCGCTCATGCCGCCGATCGCGCACCCGACGAGACTGAAGAAAGCAGCAAGCAGCGAAATGCCGCGGTTCACCGGCTTCAGCAACTCGTACAGAAGAAACGTAACGGTGATGTAGGCCAGGTCGCCGATTATGTCCGCTGCAAACGCGAATCGCCACATCTGCTCGTTGGCAAGAATGTTCTGTGATGTCGCAGCCGCGTTACCGGAAACAACGGCAGTTCCCCGTGCGAAGAATTCCGCAAAAACGCCCGCGATAATCGTTACCAGGTAAAAACCGCCGCATACGCGTGCTGTGCGACGCGGAGAAGCTTCGATGAACCCAGTGGCCATAGAATACCTCCGGCGAAGTTCGCCGCTTCATTTACGGTGAAGCCGCCGTTGCTGTTTCATTAACCCCTTGAGGAGTATCTTGAGGAGTATACTGAGGATTGCGCTCCGGCGATCGGAGGTGGACATCGTGTTCGAACGTCGCCCATTCGTTGGCCCAGCTGCCCTCGCGACGGCCGCATTGGCATTGCTAGCGGCATGCAGCGGTCAGTCGCATTTTACAGGCGCGACGCGAATGCTTCCGGCGCTTTCAGATTCACAGTCGACGCCCGTGCTGACCGGCCACCTGTACGTCGCTAATGCTTCGCAGGTTCAACGCTTTGCAATTTCCGGCGGTGAGCCGAGAAGTTCACCGGATTTAACCTACGCAGGAGTATCGGCACCGATCGCGCTTGACGCCTCCAACGACCTGTACGCGACGCGTGGTCTAAGGATCTACGTGTATCCGCCGGGCTCTACGACGCCCGCGCGATCATTGCATATTGCTAGGACTACTCTTGGCGGCGTACGGTCCCTCGCGATCGACCGACAGCGTCATCTCTACGTCAATCTTATTTTCCGCGGCATTGGGCCGGTCGTCGACACGAAAGCCGTCTTAGTTTATGCCGCTAACGCCAGCGGAAACGCCAAGCCGATAAATGAGATCATTTACGATCGATGTTCTCGCAGCTTCAGCTGCATCTTGGACGACAACGACGAAGGCGGGATGGCGATCGACGAAAGCGGTGAACTGCTCGTCGCGAGTACCATAAATCAGAATGCCGTGCGAACATACGCATCGCCGGCTACACAGTCTCTTCTGTTGCGCACGTTGATGGGTAACGGAGTGCTCGACCCAAACGGCGTGGCCGTCGACACGTCCGATGAATTATTCGTCAACAATCCGAACGGGACGAGCTCCTTTGTCGCCGTCTTTCCCGCGACCGCGAGTGGCAGTGCGTTCCCTCTTCGCGAGATATCCGTCTTCGGCGCGAAGTCTTTCGGTCGCGGAATAGCCACCGCTGCAGGCCGCTTGTTCGTGACCGATCCGCTAGCTAATGCGGTTTACGAAGTTCCCTCGCTCACCGGCGGGCAGCAGACACCAACGGACAAGTTGAGCGTTATATCGCCCGTGGACGTAAAGCTCGGAAGGTAACCTCAATAGGAGGATGCGCGTAGTAAGGCCTGCCGAAGGAGCTGCGGAAGCAGCCTGCTCTTTTTCGTCTCGCGATCCATACATGCTACCGTAAGTGACATCACCGCCGTCGCTTGCTGTGTGCGCTCGTTGAAAATCACCGT
>JAFANA010000019.1 GCA_019232905.1 Vulcanimicrobiota bacterium | reverse complement strand
TTCCCCCAGCGCAAACGAAGTCGTGTTTCGGGCGCTCGCGCGTCTGCATTCGTACGGCACACCGCCGTACGTCGTCTACATGACGGTGGAAAACGGCGAATATCATCGCATCGCATTTCGCGGCACCGACGAGATGATGAACGACGTGACGCTTCCGACCGGCTCCACGCTTCCGAATGCGAACATTTACCGCGCGTTCGTCGGTCCGCTTTCGCGGTCGGTGCACGAGGCGATCGCCACGCCGACGCCCTCCGCAACGGCGCCCGCTCCCGCGCTCGATTTGGAATCGACGCTGAAGACGATCGCGGTTGTCTCTTCGCGCGGACATCTTTATGACGTTTCGGTTGCAGGCGCCGAAACGATCGAAGGCCATCACGTTTATCACGTGGCGTTGCATCCGCGGCGTGATCCGCAGCAGAACGCGTTACGCGATCTTTGGATCGATACGGACACATACGACGTATGGCGCGCAGATTACGTCACAGAGCCCGACGTGCAGCTGGTCGGCGGCGAAGCCGACCTCACGGTCGACTTTACGACCGTCGGCAACTATCGCATAGCGTCGAGTTGGATTGCGGTTTACCACGCGCCCGATCTTCACACGCCGGTCTATCGTCAACTACGCGTCGTGCGCATGGCGTTTCCCGAGTCGCTTCCGGATTGGCTCTTCGACGAACCCTCATACGCAAAGCACCTGCGAGATCACGAGCCGGATTATCTCAGCGACATCTTCAACAAGCCGCCCTCGTAGCACGACTGTTTGGAAAGTGCTTTGACTATGCAGACGGTTTTAGCGCATGCGTCAGCTGGCTTAAGCTCAACCTGTACTCTTTAACAACGTCAGCCAATGTTTGCATCTCTTCGGGGTCGAGACTTAGGACCTCAATTCCCACCACTTCGTTGTCCGCATCGAGGTCGACGTTGATTTCCCCGTTTGCAAGGCACCGAGTTTTAGCAACAGGCATCTTCGAAAAGCGAAAGTAAGTCGCGTGTTCGCCAGCCTCAACGTTCTTTAACTCGCGTAACATTCAGGCTTCCTCGTCCGGCGAAACAACCGTGATCACTTTTATCTTCGTACTGGTCTCCAAAATCGTGACTCTTAGGCGCCGTCCACCGACCGTTTTCCACAGATTCGTCTTTCCGCCCTTACCGGGCGTGCAGATCTCTGGGCTTCTTATAACGTCCTCGACTTCGGAAGGCTCCACGTTTCGCTCGACCATCCGGTCTGCGGCGTGCTTCGTGAAATCGAGCTTTTTCGGCATCACAGAACCGGATCTTCGATCACGGATGCTTCGGGAGCGCTTGCTTGATCATGCCCCCCGACCATAACGCTTAACCCGCCGTTGAGAAGGGCGGCGACCTCTTCACTTGCGGGGTGGCTGCGGCTTTGGGAGAATAGGGCTTCCGACATCCCTATTAAGAGGAAGTTCCAGCTTGGCTAAGATGATCGACCGCCCCAACGGATCCGGGGCGAAGACGGCGCCGGGGTATTTGCGGACGGGACCGGGTTCCGGGGCGATGGACCGCACCATCTCCGACGTGCCGCTCGAGACCGTCTACGAGCCCGACGACGTCACCCGCGTCAATGAGCCGCCGGGCGAGTATCCGTACACGCGCGGCATTCATAAGAACGGCTATCGCGACCGGCTCTGGACGATGCGCCAGTTCGCGGGCTTCGGCAATGCCAAACAAACCAACGAGCGTTATCACTTCTTACTCTCGCAGGGGCAGCACGGACTTTCCGTGGCGTTCGATATGCCGACGCTCATGGGTTATGATTCCGATGCTCCGCAAGCGCGCGGTGAAGTCGGCAAGTGCGGCGTGGCCATCGACTCGTTACGCGACATGGAACAACTCTTCGACGGCATCGACATGGGCGACATCACGACGTCGATGACGATCAACGGGCCGGCGGCAATTGCGGTCGCGCAATACATCGCGGCGGCCGAGAAGAAGGGTATTCCGCGCACCGCGCTCGGCGGCACGATTCAAGCGGACATCCTCAAAGAGTACATCGCGCAGAAAGAGTGGATCTTTCCGCCGCGTCCTCATATGCGCGTGATCGTCGATATGATCGAATTCTGCACGGCGGAAATGCCGAAGTGGAACACGATCTCAATCTCGGGCTATCACATTCGCGAAGCGGGATCGACCGCCGCGCAAGAGCTGGCGTTCACCCTTGCGGACGGCTTTGCGTACGTCGAAGCGGCGATGGCGCGTGGGCTCGACGTCGATTCGTTTGCGCCGCGTCTGTCGTTTTTCTTCAATTCGCACATTGACTTCTTCGAAGAGATCGCAAAGTTCCGGGCGGCGCGCCGAATTTATGCCAAACGTATGCGCGAACGGTACGGCGCGAAGAATCCGAAGTCGTGGCAGCTGCGTTTCCACACGCAAACGGCCGGCTGCAGCGCAACCGCGCAACAGCCCGAGAACAACATCGTGCGCGTCGCATTCGAGGCGATGGCGGCCGTGCTCGGCGGAACGCAGTCGCTGCACACCAACTCGATGGACGAAGTCCTCGCGCTTCCGACCGAAAAGTCGGTGGAGATTGCGCTTCGCACGCAACAGGTGCTCGCCTACGAAACCAACGTCACGAACGTCGTCGATCCGCTCGGCGGATCGTACTTCGTCGAAGCGCTCACCGACGAGATGGAGCGCCAAGCCGAAGCGTACTTCCAGCAGATCGAAGAGTACGGCGGCGTGATCGAGGCGATCGAAGCCGGCTTCTTCCAGAAAGAGATCGCTGAAGCGAGTTATCGCTATCAGCGGTCGATCGAATCGAAAGACCGCATCATCGTGGGCGTCAACCAATTCCAACGTGATGAAGAGCAGTTGGATATGGATCTGCTCAAGATCACTGAGGAGGTTGCTCAGGGTCAGGCGCGCTCGCTGCAAGATCTGCGCGCGACGCGCGACAACGGCAAGGTCCAACAAACGCTGGATCGCCTGCAACAAGCCTGCCGCGACGAACACGACAACCTGATGCCGCACCTGATCGACTGCGTGAATGCTTACTGCACGGAAGGCGAGATCGTCGAAGCCATGGTGGGGGTATACGGCAGATATACGGAGCGCTCGGTATTTTAATGAAAATCAAGAGCGAAATCGAACGGCATCGCGTGCGGCGCACGCTTGCCGAGGTCAAGCGTAAGTTCGAGGAAGCGCTGCGCTTGAGCGAGGAACTTCAACGTAAAGGAATCTATGGCCAACCGACCACTACGCATCGTCATCGCTAAGGCGGGCCTCGACGGCCACGACCGCGGCGCCAAAGTCATCGCTCGCGCGCTGCGCGATGCGGGCATGGAAGTGATTTACACCGGCCTCTTTCAGACGCCGGAGCAAATCGTGCAGACGGCGATTCAAGAAGACGCCGACGGAATCGGCCTCTCGATTCTTTCGGGTGCGCATATGACGCTCTTCCCGCTCGTGCTCGAACAACTCAAAGCGCAAGACGCTGAAGACGTCGTGTTTTTCGGCGGCGGGACGATTCCGCCGGAAGATGCTGACGAACTGCGCAAGCGCGGCGTCAAGGCGGTGTTCACACCGGGCGCGCCGCTCCAAGAAATCATCGACTTCGTCGAAGCGGAGTGCGGCAAACGACGCGAGCTAGTCGGGTAACAACAAGATGAAGGTACGCACGCGGGTCGCTCCGTCTCCGACGGGCGACCCTCATGTTGGCACGGCATATGTCGCGCTGATCAATTACTGTTTTGCAAAACATCACGGCGGTGACTTCCTCCTGCGAATCGAGGACACGGATCAGGCGCGCAGCACGCGGGAAAGCGAACGCGCGATTCTCGATTCGCTGCATTGGCTCGGATTGTCATGGGATGAAGGCCCCGACGTCGGCGGACCGCACGGCCCGTATCGCCAAAGCGAACGTTCGGCGATTTATAAGCGATATGTCCAGCAACTGCTCGATCAGGGCGACGCGTTCAAATGTTTCTGCACGCCGGAGCGGTTGGAAGAGATGCGCGTCGCGCAGCGTGCCGCAGGCCTGCCGCCGCGCTACGACGGCTTGTGCCTGAGCTATTCGCCCGAGGAAATCGCGCGTCGCGAGGCCGCCGGCGAAGCGTATGTCGTGCGCATGAAAGTGCCGGACCACGGCGCGTGCATCGTCGAGGATGAGCGCCGCGGCAAGATCGAGTTCGAATGGAAAACCGTCGACATGCAAGTCCTAATGAAGTCGGACGGTCTACCGACCTATCATCTCGCGAACGTCGTCGACGATCATTTGATGGAAATCACGCACGTAATGCGCGGCGAAGAGTGGATCTCGAGCGCGCCAAAACACGTGTTGCTCTATCAATACTTCGGCTGGCAGATGCCGAAGCTTATTCATTTGCCGCTGCTGCGCAACCCCGATAAATCCAAACTCTCGAAGCGTAAGAATCCGACCGGCATTTTGTTCTATCAGGCGATGGGCTATCTGCCGGAAGCGCTCCTGAATTTCTTGGGATTGCTCTCGAATTCGCTGCCTGAAGGTCAAGACGAGATGATGCTGCTTCCGGATATGGTGCAGCGCTTTTCACTCGAACATATTCCGCTCGGCGGCCCGGTCTTCGACGTCGCGAAACTCGATTGGCTCAATGGCCGCTACATTCGTGAACGTCTCGACCCCGATCAGTTCATGCAGCGCGTCGCCGCATGGGGATTCGCGCCGGATCGCTTAAAGCGCATTGCGTCGCTCTCGCAAACCCGGGTCGAACGCTTAAGCGATCTCGGATTGCTGCTCAGCTTCTTTTTCGCCGGGCGTTTGCCGGTTGCGGCCGAACAACTGCGCGCCGGGAAGATGAGCGATTTGGAAGTGCGTCAAGCATTGGCGCTCGCGATGTGGGACCTCGATGCGTTGCGCGCATGGAACGTGGCGGGAATCGAAATGGTCCTCAAGCGCGTGAGCGAGCTCCTCGGCAAGAAGTTCCGCGATGTTGCCCGTCCGTTCTACGTAGCGATCACCGGAAGTCCCACATCGGTGCCGCTCTTTGATGCAATGGACCTGCTTGGACGCGACATGGTGCGGGAACGTCTACGCACGGCGCTCGATGCGCTCGGCGCACCCAGTAAGAAAGAACAGGACGAGTGGAAGAAGCTGCTCGCGGCAACGGACAAGGAGGACGAGGCTTCATGATGCTGCGCGCGATCGTACTCGCGGCCGGCAAAGGCACGCGCATGAAGAGTGCAACGCCGAAGGTTTTACACGAACTGTGCGGCCGGCCGATGCTGTGGTACACAATTGCCGCGCTACGCCGTTCCGGAATCACCGACATTCTTGTCGTTACGAACGACGAGCTCGAACCGCGCATGGCGGAATTCGGCGTGCGCAGCGTCGTTCAGAAGGAACAACTCGGTACCGGGCACGCCGTGAAGGTTGCGCTCGAGGCCCTCGACGTGCAAACCGGCGGACGAGTTATCGTCGCATACGGTGATATGCCGCTCGTTACGGATGAGATCTTTAGCGGCATGATGGGATCGCTCGACTCGAATGGCGCGAGCGGCGCGGCGATGTCCCTCGTTACGGTGAAGATGCCGCTTCCGTCGAATTTCGGCCGCATCGTCCGCAAAGGGAACGACGTCGAGCGCATCGTCGAAGTTCGGGACGCGTCGCCGCAAGAGCTCGAGATCGACGAAATGAACGCCGGGATCTACGCGTTCGCCGAGAACGAACTCCGCGATGCCGTCGCGCAATTAAAAAACAACAACGCGCAAAAAGAGTATTATCTAACGGATACCGTCGAGCACTTCGTGCGGCAAGGCAAGCGCGTTCGGCCCGTACTCTGCGACGACCATCTGCACGTGCTCGGAATCAACGATCGCGCCGAGCTTGCTCTCGCGCGCAAAGAGATGAACGCGCGCATCTGCGCGCAACACATGCGCGACGGCGTGACGATCATCGATCCCGACTCGACGTATCTCGAGCCGGAACTGACGATCGGCCGCGATACGGTGATCTATCCCGGCTCGACCATCTCGCTCCTGAGCGAGATCGGCGAGCGTTGCGCGATCGGTCCGCACGCGCGCATTTCGGATTCTAAAATCGGCAACGGCGTCACGATTTGCGAGAGCGTCATCTCCCAAAGCCAAATCGGCGACGGGACGTCGGTCGGTCCGTTCGCGCACATCCGTGGCCACGCGAAGCTCGACGGCGATAATCGCGTCGGCAACTTCGTCGAAATTAAGAACTCGCACTACGCGAAGGGCGCGAAATCCGCGCACCTATCGTATCTCGGGGACGCGTCGATCGGCGAAGAGAGCAACATCGGTGCCGGCACGATTACGTGCAACTACGACGGCAAGAACAAGAACAAAACGACGATAGGAAAGAACGTCTCCATCGGTTCGAACACGTCGATCGTCGCGCCGCGCACGATCGGTGACGGTGCGCTCACGGGCGCGGGCTCGGTCGTGACGAAGGATGTGCCGCCCGGAGAACGCGTAGCGGGTAATCCCGCAAAACCGCTGCCGAAGAAGTAACGCAGCCGCCGGCGACCTGCCGAAAACCTAACTATGATGCTGCTGCAGGGTATACTGGCGGCGTTGCTCGCGATGCCGCTGTTCACCAGTGCGGCGACGACGCCTCAAGTCATCCCATCGCGGTTTCCCGGACGCATTCTGATCCCGGCCGTAATCAACGGGCACACGTTGTGGTTCCATCTCGATACCGGAACGAACGGCCTCTTCATCGATGCGGGCGCTGCAGCACAAGCCGGGATGAAGCTCGATATGGCCGGCCACAGTGCAAGCGCCGACATCGATGTCGGCACCTTGCACGCCAGCGACGCGCGATTTGGATTACTCGGGCGCTATGGCTATGACGATGGCGGCGTTCATGTGTCGGGATTGATCGGAACGCCGTTTTTTGATTCGAACGTCGTGACGCTCGACTATCCCCACGAGCAGGTCATCGTCTATCCGAATCATTGTTTCGATCCGCGTACGACGCACGTCGCGCCGACGCCGATCGATCTCACGAACGTTGCGCGCGTTCGCGCGTGGTTCGGCGGGAAGGAAGCGCGGATGTTGCTTGACACCGGTTCGCAACGAACGATTCTCTTCGAATCCTTCGCGCGCAACGTGATCGTCGGGCCTCCGATTTCGCCGGAGCAGCGCATCACGATCGGCATCGGCGCGGCACCGACGTACGAACGTGAGTATCGAACGAAACCATTCATTTTCGGCGGGCTTCAAATTACACAGATGACGGCGATCGTCGCCGATGCGGCGCCGGACGCAGTACCGGAGAGCCGCTACGACGGCATTCTTGGACGCGACATCTACCCGGAATTCCGTATCACGCTCGATTACGACGATCGGGTGATCTATCTCCAGCCCGAGCCCTAAACTAATTTCATAGTTGACATCGGAGCCTGTTTCCGTTACTCTCTTAACTAATTAGTATTAAGTAATTAGTTAACGGACTGGAGACTCCTGTGCTATCGATGCTCGTGCCCGTTACGCAAACAGCTCCCCCGCTGGCTCCGACCCCCGCCGACCCAGGGTGGCCGGCGCCCGCCGTCCCGCTTAAGTGGGACGTCGCGCACGGACGCCCTGCGCAAGACCCCACGACGGTCCACGTAACGACTGACGGGAAGATGATCTACGTGCGCTTCGACGCGCAGCAAAACACGCCGATCATTGCGACCCAGCACGGCGACGATTTAGTCACGGGCGGGAGCAACGCGAACGGCGGCATTTCGTGGAGCAACGACGACGCGGTGTGGGTCGACCTGTGGCCGAACGGCCCCGGCGGATTCGAATATCAATTCGAATCGAACCCCACCGGTGCGCACAACGAGGCATCGACGGAGAATGCGGCGTTCGCTCCCTATTGGCAGTCGCAAGGCGACATTCACGGCAATAGCTACACGGTCACGATGGCGATTCCAATGAGTGTTATTCACGGCGCAAAAGTCGGCTCGTGGCGCCTGCAATTCGTACGCTACGAGCGTGCGAGCGGCGATCTCGACGTGTGGTCCTATGAAACCGCGCAGACGCAACCCGATGACTCTGCGCGGGCAGGCAACGTGAATATGCCGCTCGTCGCAAAAGCGCCCGTTCCGAAACCGCGTGCAGCGCTTTACGGGCTCGCTGCCATCGACTCGGCAGCGATCGGCGGTACGACCTCGCGCGTCGGCGCCGATTTCTCGATTCCGGTGACGCCGACGGCGGCGTTCTTCGGCACGTTGCACCCCGATTATTCGAACGTCGAACTCGATCAGCAATCGATCTCGCCGACGGTGTATCAACGCACATACACCGAGGTGCGGCCGTTCTTCACCCAAGCTGCATCGTATTACAACAACTTCAATTGCAACGTTTGCAACGGCTTCCGAACCACGCTCTACACGTTCGGAATTCCGACGCCGCGCGAGGGTTACGCGTTCGAAGGAAAGGACGGACTTTTCGGTCTTGCAGCATACGACGCGATCGGTGATGACCGGACCGACATTGCGAGCGCACTCACGTACACGTCGCCGGACACCCATTGGCAAGCGTCGGCGCAGCACGTTTCGGCAAATGTGTCCGGCCTCGTCGACGACGCGAATCAAGTCGGCCTCAACTGGTACAACGGCGGCCACTTGAGCGCGTACGTCAATTATGCGACGGATCGCGGTACAAACGTGATCGATCCCGGTCAAGGCAATTGGCTCGATGCCGGCGGCGGTTGGGGCGATCAACACTTTGCGCTCTACGCGTCGGTGCGAACCGTCGGCAGCTACTTCAATCCCGTCGACGGCTTCGATTCGCACCCCGGTATCGCTGGTTACGGTGCGTATACGGCACGCATCTGGACGTTCGCGAAGCAAGACGTTTTACAATCCGCCGGCGTGAGTCTCTTCCTCGACCGGTATCAAGGGCCGCAATACGGACAGGCACAGAGCGACAATCAAGTGCTCTTGGATCTGCTCTTCAAAAACACGTTCGACGTTCAACTGCAGTCCGGTTCGGATTACTGGCGCTTCGATCAAACGCTCACGCCGATTTCGCAAAGCGGCGGCTTCAGCATCACCTACCACAGCGGCATGCAGAATAACGTCGGTAATTTTCCGGCGCACGGCGCATCGGCATACCCCACTCAGATTCAGTACTACACCGGGCGCTACGGGCTCGGCCGGCTCGACACGTGGTTCCGCTCGTCGGTCCTGAAAATGGGAGAGCGTGGGACGGTGACGCTGACGCTCGACAACACGTCGCAGTGGTACACGCAACTGCCGAACAACATCCAATGGTTCGAAGGCGTCAGTTATGCGTATCAAATCACGCATAACTCCTCCCTTGCGATCGGGCTTCGCCGCGTTGTCGGCTATCCGCCGCAGCCGAACGGCGGGGGCAACTGTGAAGGCGATTGCTCGAACGTTTCCGTCGCCTACCATCTGCGCTGGAAGAACTACGAGCTCTACGCGGCATACGGCGATCCGAATACGCTCACAACGGTGCCGCAAGCGATTTTCAAACTCATCTTCTACGCCGGAGGGGAAAAGGGCACGTAACCGCTCGCTCGCCCCCGAAAAAGCGAACGCGAAGTATCTTGATTCTTTGGGATTCGTCTTGCAATGTAATTTGTACCGATCACGACATCAGTTACGGAGGCAAGCATGAACAAGGTCAAGAGCGGCTGGGAGAAACCGGACTTTAAGCACGTCCCACTCGGTGCCGAAGTCACGGCGTACGTCACAGCTGCAAGCGCAAAGCCTCTGTAGCGATGATTGCCGAACGCGCGGCCGCTGAACGTTTCGTGCAGCGGTTGCGCGACGTCGGTGAGCGGTGCTATCACGACAAGCATCCGTTTCACCGGCGATTGGTAGCCGGCTTGCTCAATCGGGAACAGATGCAAGCGTGGGTTGCCAATCGCTATTACTATCAAAAGATCATTCCGCTTAAAGATGCGGCGATTCTTCAAGTCTTGCCGGAGCGCGAACAGCGCCGAGTGTGGTTACAGCGCATCATCGACCATGATGGTGTTGATGAGCACGATCCCGGCGGCACGGAGAAGTGGCTCGTTTTGGGCGAGTGCGTAGGCCTCACGCGTGATTACATGCTCTCCGAAGAGGGCGTCGCCTACGGTACGCGATTCGCATGCGATGCATACGTAAATTTTGCGCGTTCGCATACCTGGGTTGAAGCGGTGGCGTCGTCGCTTACGGAGTTGTTTGGACCGCCGGTCATGCGGCGGCGCGTAGCTGCGATCCTCGAAAACTATCCGTGGATCGATCGCCGCGGTCTCGAGTACTTTGAGCGCCGTATCGAAATCGCGCCCAAAGATGCCCAAAGCGCGCTCGAGTGGGTGTGTGAGGCGGCGACGACGCCGGAGGTGCAAGACCGTTGCGTGGCGGCACTCGCGTTTAAATGCGGCGTCTTATGGTCGATTCTGGATGCGACCGCGCTCGCATGCGGCGTCTTTCATGATTGAGACCGAACGACTGTGTTTCGCGCGCGGCGTCGTCTTGCGTGAAGAAGACGAGGCATCGCTTTTGCTGGTCCCCGAAGGCGCGATCTTCCTCAACGGCACGGCTGCCGCGATTGCAAACTTAATCGACGGCAAACGAACCTTCGCCGAGATCGTCGAGGTGTTATCCGAACAATTCTCTGAAGAACGCGAGCGCGTCGCTGCCGACGCTCGGGAGTTCATCGAGCGCCTTCGCGCGAGCGGAGTGCTTGCATGAACGCGCCGCGTCCGCTTTCGCTCTTGTGCGAACTGACGTATCGTTGCAACTTGCAATGCCCATACTGTTATAATCCGCTCGATTACCACGCGTACCGCGACGAACTCACCGAAGATGAATGGAAGCGCGTCGTTCGCGAGGCGGCGGAACTTGGTGTCGTGCAACTGCATCTCTCAGGAGGCGAACCGACGCTGCGTCGCGATCTGGCGGGCATCGTACGTGAAGCCTCCACGTCGCGCATGTACGTGAATCTCATTACGCAGGGAACGTTTCTAGATGAAACTGCGCTGGATGGATTGGTCGACGCGGGCCTGGCTCACGTTCAAATCAGCATTCAAGCACCGGAAGAAGAGCTGGCGGACAGAATCGCCGGCACGCGGGTCCATCAACGAAAGCTCGAAGCGATCGAGCGTGTGCTGCAGCGCAACGTTGCGCTAACGATCAATTGCGTGCTCCACCGGGTCAATCACGACCGTATCGCGGACGTCATTGCGTTTGCCGAACGATACGGTGTCCGGCGGCTCGAGCTTGCAAACGTTCAGTTCTACGGCTGGGCTTATCGAAATCGGCTTGCCTTGATGCCTACGCGCGCGCAGGTGGAGCGGGGCATGCAAGTTGTTGAAGATGCGCGCCGCCGCCTCGGCGATCGCATGCAGATCACGTACGTGCTGCCCGACTATTTCGAAGAGTATCCGAAGCCGTGCATGCTCGGCTGGGGAAACGCATTTATTACGGTCGCCCCTGACGGGCGCACATTGCCTTGTCCCGCGGCAGCCGCGATTACGACGCTGCCTCGCGTCAACGTGCGCGACGTGCCGCTGCGTGAGATTTGGGAAGACTCACAGCTCTTCAACGCGTACCGCGGAACCGGGTGGATGCCGGAACCGTGCCGCATGTGCGACCGGCGTGAGATCGACTTCGGGGGCTGTCGCTGCCAGGCGTTTTTGTTGACCGGCGACGCCGGCGCAACCGATCCCGCGTGCCGCCTGAGTCCCGATCACGATCTCGTCGTCGCGTGGCGCGACGGGCGCGATGTGCTCCCCTTCGCGCCGCGCATCGTCGAAAAGGCACATTGACGGTTGTTCGTCACCGTTCTCGGATCCGCAGCCGGCGGCGGCGTTCCGCAGTGGAACTGCGGTTGCGAGAATTGTGTCGACGCGCGCGAAGGCCGCGCGCCGCGGCGCACGCAGTCGTCACTTGCGGTTTCGGCCGACGGTGATCGCTGGATCCTCGTCAACGTTTCACCGGATATCTCGCATCAGATTTCTGCAACGCCCACGCTCTGGCCGCGCGCGCGACGCGAAACGCCGATTGCAGGAGCGATTTTCACGGATGCTAACGTCGATCACGTTGGCGGCCTCGCTGAATTGCGACAAGATGGATCGCACCAGTTTCGCTTCTACAGCTCTCGTACGGTCAAGCGGATTCTTCAAGAGCAGCCGGCATTTGCGCGCTTCATGCAAGCGCCGCATGAATGGACGGAGCTTGCGGCGGACGAGTCAAGGACGCTCGACGGCGGGATCACGCTTCGCGCGCTTGCCGTCGCGGGAACAACGCCCGGTTATGCGGGTCGCGAAGCACTCGATGATGCCGTTTTCTCGTATGTCTTGACCGACGTGGAGACGCAACGGCGTGCGCTTATCGCGCCCGTGTTCGCGGACCTCGGTGACCCACTTCGCCGGGAGCTTGGCCGCGTCGATGTCGCGTTTCTCGACGGCACGTTTTTTTCAGAGGATGAACTATCATCGGGCGGATTTATGGAAAAGCCCGCATCGTATCTCGGTCACGCGCCGCTCGCGGGCGCGAACGGTACGCTTGCCGGATTGCGCAATGCGCGCGCCCGCGTCATTCTCACGCACATCAATAACACGAACCCGATCTTACGCAGCGGGTCACGCGCTGCGCAAGACGTCGGGCATGCGGGATGTGAAATTGCCTACGACTCGATGTGCGTCGAGGTGTGACCGAGCTTTAGAGCGAGAACTTCAACGCGAGGAGACCGGCGGTGCCCCCGCCTACGGCGGTTGTATGATAGCCACGCAGTTCCAGCGTCGTCAGCGGTGCGACGCGGTGGTCGAGAAACGCGGTGAGCGTTCCCCCGGAGTGCGCGCTGCCGAATTGTCCGAACCCGTAGCCCGCGCCGATTGCGTTGCCGGCGCCCGCAGCGAACGTGCCGTCGAGTGTTACCGCGTATCCGCCGCCTTTTGCGAGCGGCGCGAATCCGGTGAGGCCGACGCTTACAGGAATGACGGGAATGCTCGCGCCGGTGCCGAGTAACAAACCACCGCCCGTTGCCGTCAACCCGTTTCCGCCGCTCGAATAGACGCCGCCGCCGATCGATCCCTGAGCGAATGCAGGTCCTGCTGTAAAGAAGCATGCGAGCGCGCATGCCAGTATTGCGAAGAATGGTTTAAAAGACATAACGCCGTCGATACTACCCACGGGACCTGAGAGTTTACTTGAACCGGCACCCTATGCGAACGTTGCCAGCCGTTTTAGTGCATCGAGCGTCTGCACGATGTCATCGTCGGTCGTACGTTGATTCACGATGCAGACGCGGATCGCGCGTCGCCCGCCGATCGTCGTCGACGATGTGACGGCTTCGCCGCTCTCCTGGAGACGAATCACCAAGTCGTCGTTGAACGCATCGAGTTCGGATTCACTCATGCCTGCGCGGCGATAGCGGAAGCACACGATGTTGAGTTGTACCGGAGAGAGCAGTTCGAAATTGTGATCCGCATCGACGAGATCGGCGAGCAATCGCGCTTGACGGCAGTTCTCTTCCATCGCGCGTCCGATCGCGAGCGAGCCGTGTTCTTTGAGCGTAAACCAAACCTTGAGCGCGCGAAAACCGCGCGAAAGATCGATCGTGAAATCGGTAAACCAAGGTTGGGCACTCGCAACTCCGCGCGGCATCCGCGTGAGGTAGTTCGGCGTCGACGCAAAGGCCGAACGGTGCAAGAGACAATCGCGAACGATCAAGCATCCGGCGTCATACGGCACCTGAATCCACTTATGAAAATCGAACGCGATTGAATCGGCGCGTTCGAGTCCGGCGAACTTCGGCGCGAGACTCGGGGACATTACGGCGGTCGCTCCGAACGCGCCGTCGACGTGGTACCAGAGATTCTCGCGCGCGGCGACGCCGGCGAGGTCGTTTAATGGATCGATCGCGCCGACGTCAACCGTTCCAGCGTTTCCCACGAGCATAAACGGGTGATAGCCGGCGGCGCGATCCTCAGCGATCGCGCGCGCCACGATCGCGGGATCGATGCGATGCAGCGAATCGGTCGGCAACACGCGCAGTGAATCGCTGCCGAGTCCGGCGACCTCGAACGCGCGTCTTACGCATCCGTGCGTAGCCGATGACGCATATCCGATCAGCCGCGGTTCGTTCGTTACGCCGGTTGCGCGAACGTTCGGCATGGCTTTCATTCGCGCGACGAGCACCGCAATGAGATTGGCTGCGGAGGTTCCGACGGTCAGCACGCCGCTTGCGTCCGGCGGAAAACGGAAGAGCTCGCAAAACCACCCGATGACCGCGCGCTCGACGAACACCGCTCCATGGTTGCGTCCGCCCACGTTGGGATTCATCGTCGAGGCCAGCATATCGGCGAGCGCACCCGTCGGCGTCCCCGCGCCTTGCACCCATCCGAAGAATCGCGGATGAATGTTGCCGCTGTTATATGGAAAGATCGACGAAACGAATTGCCGGTAGACGTCGGCCAGCGGCGTCGGTTCGAGCGGGAGCGGCTCCGCCAAAGCAGCCGCAACGTCGCCGGGCATCGGCTCCCACGCATCGCGCTCGCGCACGTGCTCCAGATAATCGATGGCATCGTCGAGCGCCGCATGACTTAAGGCACGGAACGCCGCCCAATCTTTCGGGTCCAGCACGGCTCTCATCTTCGCGGTACTGTCCCTTCGCCCCGCGTTGCGGGGCACTCTCAGTAATGCGAAGATGGCTATCCTGCTCGTTGTTTCCACGTTCGCGATCGTCACCTCGCTATGCGCGATGTCGTCATGGCGCGCACACGCGCGCCTTCGCGACCGTCACGAATACATCGATTCGCTGCATTCGCGCGAGGAGTTCGTGCTGGAAGCGATGCGCGAATGTATGGAAGCCTCGCGCGTTTCGAGCGATGCAGTGATCGAGCGGCTTTCGGAGGCGATTCGGCGGCGTGAGCCGGAGATCGATGCGGTCCTAGCGTTCGCTCCGCGCGGTGAAGAACTCGCCGCATTCTACGCACAGGGCCCGCGTGTCGAACACTTCCAGCAACTGCGTTTACGTCGAGATATGGAATCGTTCTTACCGGCACGTGCCGCGCTCGCCGGGCATCGCGCAACAGGAAGCGCCGGCGTCATCATCCCGACCGATCGCTATGCGCTTGCCGTGCCGATGCAGGATCGCGGCGGATTGCACGCCGTGATCTACTGCTCGTCGACGAACTCGTTCGGCATCGCGCAGGAAGATACGATCGTGCGGACGATCGAACACGCGGCATCCCCGTTCGCATTGGCTGTGGAACGAGAAGGCGACCGCGCCGATGCGACCTTCGACGGACTGACCGGATTGCTCACGCCGCGCGCATTTCGCGAACGGTTGCGAAGCGATGTTGCGCGTCTGCATTTGCGCTCCTCGGGCGTCCTCTCGCTCTGGTTCATCGACACGGATCATTTCAAGAGCGTCAACGACACCTACGGGCATGCTGCCGGCGATCGCGTCCTGCAGCAAATGGCGGCTCTTCTTCGCGCGCACGTGGTCGCCGACGTCGATATCGGCGCCCGCAATGGCGGAGACGAGTTCTGCGCAATCGTCTATGACGTTCAAAAGACGATCGCGATCGAACGCGCGCAAGCCCTCTGCGATGCCGTGCGGCGCGCCGATTTCTCGATTCCGCTGCAGCTGACGGCGAGCATCGGCGTCGCCTCGCTTCCATTCGACGCGCACGATGCAAGTGAGTTACTCGAAGTTGCGGATGCGGCGATGTATCACAGCAAGCGTTCCGGCCGCGATCGCGTCTCATTCGCCGTCAACGGGACCGGCTTTTCAGTCTATCGCTGAAGGCCAGCCGTCGGTCGCGTGCAATCTTGGAGACCATGTCTCCCCGTCCGAATGCGCTGGATCAGGCCGTCAATGCGCTCAGCGACGCGACGCTCCTCTCGCATCCGGCATCGGCCCTCGTCGACAGCGCACGTGCGGAGGCGGCGGACCGGCTCATGCACCTGATGTTGGCGGGCTGGTTCGTCACGTTTGCTTTGCAAATCGTTGTCCTCGCCTACTTTTGGCAGTCGGGCCTGGCTGCGCGCGTTCGCGACCGGCTGCGGCGCCGGTTTCGCAACGAATTCGTCGTCCGGTTTTTATTCGGCGCGGTGCTCGCGCTCGTCGGACGCGCAGCTGGACTGCTTCCCGAACTTTACATTTATCGCGTTCAGCGCGCGATGTCGCTCAGCGATCAATTGCTGCGTGCGTGGGCAGCCGACTGGATTGCAAATACGATCGTCACGATGATCGTGGTCGGCATCGCCGTCGCGATCGTGTTGTGGATCGTCGACCGGACGCATCAGTGGTACATCTATCTGCTGGTGGCGATCGTTTTGGCGAGCGCCGGTTTATCGTTCATCGAACCGTACGTCGTGCTGCCGCGGTTCGGACACTACGCAGAGATTCCGCCTGAGTATCGCGCGGACGCCGCGTCCCTCGAGGCACGCGCGCACGTGAAGGTTCCGTTGCTCGAACATGTCGACGACCGTACGCACCTCGGTGATGCCTATGTCAACGGTCTCGGTCCATCGCAGCGGATCGTGATCAGCGATTCGATCTTTCAAGCGTCCTCGCGACGTGAGATTCGGTATGTCCTCGCGCGCGAACTCGGCTTCATCGCCATCGGCGGGCCGCTCCGCATCGCGGTCGCGGACGCGGTCTTCGTGATCGTCGGCGTCGCACTCGCCGTCGCGATTGCGGACCGCATCGGGTTTCGGAGGGATGACGATCCGATGGTACGGCTGGCGCTCCTCGGCGCATTGCTCGGCCTCATGTATCTCGCCATCGTGCCGTTCAACAACACGATGCTGCGTTCGCTTTCATGGGCAAGTGAAGAGTACGCGCTTACGCTTACGCACGATCCGGCGGCAGCCGTCCGAAGCATCGTTCGCAACGCCGACGAGCGCCTCGACGCCGCGTGCGTCACCGGCGCTGCAAACATATTCCGGCAAGAAATTCTCGATCCGGCACACGCAGTCGAGACCGCAAACCACGTTCCGTCCGGCTGCCGTTAACTCGCGAGAAGCAACCCGCCTGTAACGCGCGTACCGACGTGCTGCGCGGTCAACACTTCGATGACGACGGCATGCGCGACGCGACCGTCGATAATGTGTGCTGCGGGAATGCCGCCGCGGACACCGAGGGCGGCAGCGCGTACGGCCGCTCGGAGGTCAGCGGGTACACGCGCATCGCCGGCAAGCGTGAGTGCTTCGGCGGGCGTCAACTCGGCAATGAGCGCTTCGGTTTCGGGATCGGTAACGCCGCCGTCGCGATGGAAGAACACGGCGCGGGCGGCGTGACACGCCGTTGCGATGGCCGCCGCGACGTCGTCGGCGATGACGACAGTATCATCGGAATCAAAGATCGTGAACGCCGTCGGTTCGACGACGGGAATGAATCCAGCGCTGGTCAGCGTGTCGAGAATGCGCGTTTGCACGGCGCCGATGCCGCTGGGTCCGTGCGGTAATAGTGCTGCGTCCGAACCGCTCAAAGCAATCGCGGTATTGGTGCTGCGATTCATCGTGCGCACGATTGCCCGTGCTGTGGCGGCATCCGGAGCGACTACGATGGGACGGAGCGATCGCTCGGCGAGGATGTGAAGATCGTCGATCAGGGTCGCGTGATGATCGCTTGCGGTCGCTTCGTCGACGCGAACGACAAACGTTTGTCCGGAAAAGCTGCTCGCTTGAACCACCTCCGATCAAGGGCCCTTATACCATGTGTATCGGTCTTACCCCGGTTCGCGTGAGAGTTTCCAGTTGTTAATGTACTGCATTGCTCGCTCGATGCCCGAATCGAGCCACAACTGGGCGCCTTCCGCCGCCGCATCCACGACCGAGGGCAGTACCGCGCGCTCTTCACTGCTGAACGGGCTCAGGACGTGATCGATTGTGTCGAATTTGGGGCGGCCGACGCCGACGCGAATGCGCGGAAATTGCTCGCCGATCGTCGCAATCACCGAGCGCAGCCCGTTGTGTCCGCCGTGCCCGCCGAACGGGCGCATTCGTAATGCGCCGAACGGCAGATCCATTTCGTCGACGATAACGAGCACGTCCTCGGGCAGTGTGCGATACCACGACGAAATCAACCGCACCGGCGTCCCGCTCAAATTCATGAATGACGTTGGTTTGACGAGCACGACGCGGCGGTTCGAATCGTAAGCCTGCTCGGCGCTGTCCTTGTGTTTCCACGACGTGATGCCGTAGTGTCGCGCGAGCTCGTCAACAACCATGAACCCGGCATTGTGCCGGGTTCGTTCGTATTCTTTTCCGGGGTTTCCGAGCCCAACGATGAGCTTCGGCGGCTCTTGCTGCGCTATTACTGCGCCTCCGGCGTCTCGCCGATGACCTCCGGCGTCGCCTGCTCCGCTCCTACACCGGAAGCGGCTTCTTCCAGATGCTGCGCCGTCTTCGACGCTTCGACCGAAACGAGGATCGTGTCGGGAGCCGTGAGGAGTTTGAAGTTCTTCGGCAGTTTCACGTCTGCGGCGGTCGCATGTTGATGGATGCCGAGATCGGTCACGTCGACCTCGAGATGATCCGGCAACTGATCCACCGGACCTTCGACCTCGAGGTCGTGCACGAGCACGTCCATCACGCCGCCGAAATCTTTCACGCCGCGCGCAACGCCGGCCGTCGTGAGCGGAATCGTCGTGCGCACGGCTTCATGCGCGGACACGCGCAAGAGATCGACATGCTGAATGCCGCGCGTCACCGGATTGCGCGTTACTTGGCGTACGAGCACGGTCTCGCTTTTCTTACCATTCATCAGCAGCGTAATGACACCGGTTCGGCCTCCGTGGTGAAGCAATTCGTCGAACGTGCGCATATCGAAAGCAATATGCTGCGGCGTCGTGCCGTGGCCGTAAAGCACTGCGGGAATCTTTCCCTCGCGCCGGAGTGCATTTGCTCCGGTCGTTCCGAGTTTTTCACGCCGCTCGATCGAGAGCGTCATTTCTTTGCTAGCCACGTTGCTTCGGTTCTCCTTATGTTAGGCGGTTGCCGCCGTTTCGAGCACGGGTGCTTCGTTAGGGCCCGCTTCGGGCGCGCCGCCCTCCTCGCCGTCGAAGAGTGCCGAGACCGAGCGGTTCGTCGTGATGCGGCTGATCGTGTCCGCGAAGGTTTGCGCGATCGAGAGTTGCACGAATTTCGGATGCGACTCGATGTCCGCAAGCGGAATCGTGTTCGTAACGATCACGCGCTCGATGTCCGACTCTTCCAATACGCGAACGGCTTCGCCCGCAAAGATACCGTGCGTTGCTACGGTATAAACCTTGGTCGCGCCGCGTGCCTTGATTGCTTCGGCCGCTTTCGCTAGCGTACCGCCGGTTGAAATCATGTCGTCGACAATGACGGCGATTTTGCCGGTGACGTCGCCGACGATGTCGGTGACTTCCGATACGTCGGGTTCCGGGCGGCGTTTGAAGACGATCGCAAGCGAACTATCTAGCCGTTTCGCAAAAAGTTCCGCGCGGTGCACGCCACCGGCATCGGGCGAGACGACCACGACGCGATGCTTGGCGAGGCCCTCTTTCTTCAGATAATTGCAGAGCACGGGCATCGCCATCAGGTTGTCGACCGGAATATCGAAGAAGCCCTGAATCTGCGCGGCGTGCAAGTCCATCGTGACCAGCCGTTTTGCGCCCGTAACTTTCAGCAGATTCGCGACGACCTTGGCCGAGATCGGCTCGCGGCCTTTCGTCTTTTTATCTTGCTTTGCGTACCCGTAGTATGGAATCACCGCCGTGATGCGCGCGGCCGACGCGCGACGCAACGCGTCGATCATCAGCAGCAGTTCCATCAGCGAATCGTTCACGCCGATTTTCCCATCGGCGGACTTGCAGATCGACTGCACGACGAAGACTTCGGAACCGCGCACGTTCTCGGCGATCTCGATGCGCGTTTCTTCGTTCTTGAATTTGTCGACGAGCGACTTGCCGACATGCAGCTTCAGCCGCTTGGCAATCTCTTCGGCCAGCGCGCGATTCGAGTTACCGCTGAAAATCAGGGGGTTATGGCTCAACGGGGTGCATCTCCACGGGGAAGGGCGGATGGCAAGGGTTCGCGAGCCCCCCGCCTGCTCTCCCCTCTACGCGTGAAGACCTCGCACAAAGACGCGCGTGCCCAGACGAAGGACATCCTCTGCGCTTTGCAAGGTCTTGCTGTCGATGCGCTGGTCGATTTCGAGCATAGCGATGCCGTGCACGAATGCCCAGACGGCAACGGCAAACTCGCGCACGTCGAAGTCGGGCGGCGGGTTGAAGGCGGCAATCGCTTCGACAAGCGACCCGAAAGCGCGCTCGGCTTGCTCGGACATTTCACAGTCCGGATCGTTGACGAGTTCGGGATCCGCAAACATGAGGCGGTACCAATTCGCGTTCTCGCGGGCGAACGCGATGTATTCGCCGCCCATCGCTTCCAGCGCCGCGGCGGGATCGGTCGCGTTTGCGCGGGCGCGCTCGATACGCTCGGTGAGACGGGCGAAGCCCGCGTCGGCGATCACTTCCAGCAGCGCCTTTTTGTCCGCGAAATGTGCGTACGGCGCAGTATGCGTCACACCCAAGCGGCGGGCGAGTTCGCGTAACGTGAGATTTCCCGACCCGTCGTCGGCGAGCATTGCAATCGCCTCGTCGACGAGCGCGTTGCGAAGGTCCTTATGATGGTAGGCTTGCTTCACTGCCGTGATATTCGACGAGCCGCGCGCGAATACGTTCGCGTTCCGAAGCGGAAATGAGTGTCACGCTGAGATCGTCTTCGAGTAACTGCAGCAGCGGCTCGGCCGCGCGTCCGACATAGGGATAGTCGCGCTCGGCGAGCTCGCGCAGACGGTCGTGCACGGAGTGGTAGAACGCTTGCCACGCGGCCGGGCTCTGCTCGTGAAGGGCGCTCATATAGGTGTAGATCGTCGCGGCCGCGCTGGAGTTCGGAACGCCGGCTGCGTCGAGATCCCGCCGCAAATGCGTCAGCGCACTCATAAAGTCGCTCACATGGGTTTCTCCTGAACGGAGAAACCCGACGCTCTCGAACGCGGAAACGCGAGGACGATCGGGACGATCAATGCGGCGAGCAGTGCGACGGCGAAAATCGTATCGGAGAATCCCATGGTCGTGGCCTCTTGGTTCACCAATGTAGAAAGCTGTGCGATCGTGTCGTGTGACGGCGTCATGCCGAGCAGGTTGAGATGCCGCGCATTGGCAGCTCCCGCGAGAATCGTGCTGTGAAAGGTCGTGCGGCGGTCGAAGATCGTGATGCTTGCAGCGCTTGCGATCGAACCACCGAGTTGCACGCAGAGCGTGATAATGGGTGCGATTTTCCCGTTGAGCTCGGGCGGCGTTGTGCTGAGGACGCCGACAATGAGCGGAACGAGGAGCATGGACTGCGCGATTCCGGAGACCATCAGCGGCCATGCAAGCATAGCGAAGGGCGATCCGGAGGTCATCATACTATTCAGCCACCACAACGAAAATGCTGCCAGCGCGAATCCCGCGCCGAGCATGTACCGTACGTCGACGCCGCGTTCCGACATGGTTGCAAAGACAGGTGTTAGGACTACCACCGGAACCGCGCGCATCACGAGCAGCAGGCCGCTATCCCATGACGTGTATTGCAGGATCGACTCCGTGTAGAGCGGCGTGAGAATCGCCGGCGAAAAGACGAGCGCGCCGAACGCGAGCGCAATGATCGAGCCGACCGAGACGCTGCGGAACCGCAGGACGTGCAGGTCGACGACCGGACGTGAGGTGCCGCTCCATTGCCACCACGCAAACGCGGCAAGCGCCACGAACGACAGGACACCGGCGAGCGCAATCGTCGAATCCGCGAACCAATCATGCCGTTCGCCGTTGTCCAGGATGAACTGCAGCGCACCTAGTCCTAGCGCCAGCAACACTACTCCGCTCCAATCGATCGCGACGCGCGCGGGCTTCACCGGATCGCGCAGCATCGCGCCGAGCACGATTGCCGCGATGGAGCCCGGAACGATATTTACGAGAAAGATCCACTGCCACGAGAAATTGTCGGTCAGGTAGCCGCCCGCGAGCGGACCGATTGCCGGACCGATGATGAGGGCCATGGCAAAGAGCGCGGAACTGATACCGATTGCCGTCGGGGGAAACGTGTCGCGCATCACGCCTTGTGACGTTGCGATCAGTCCGCCTCCGAATGCACCTTGCAGGACGCGAAATGCGACGAGCCAGGTGAGCGAATGCGCGGTGCTGCAGAGCACGGAGGCCGCGGTAAACCCCGCAATACAAATCGTGAAGTAACGTCGCCGCCCGAGCAGTCGAATCAACAGCGGATTGAGCGGGATCGAGACGACGTTCGAAATGATGTAGCCGGTGACGATCCAGATCCCCTCATCGACTGCGGCTCCCAGGTTTCCCTCCATGGTCGGCAACGCCACGTTGACGATTGTTGAATCCAGCGTCTCCAGCAGGGCCGCCATCATGATCGCGACCACGATGACGATCCGTCGCCATCCATATTCCACCACCGGCACTGCGCCGGGCCCCAGATCGATGCCCGCTTCCATAAGCTATCCTGATCTTTACGGAGGAAAGTTTACGCTGTAAAGAATCTATACACCGCAAACTTACCGGCGTCAAGATGCGTCGGAGGAGGACGGTGCGCAACCCAAACGTCTGTTCGGCGGTTACACTAGCACCTATGGCGGCCAAGAAATTTAGACTCGTCTCTCCTTACGCGCTTGCCGGCGATCAGCCGAAGGCGACGGAACTCCTGGGCGAAGGTGTGCTGCGCGGCGATCGCGCGCAGACGCTGCTCGGAGTGACCGGAAGCGGAAAGACGATGGCAATGGCGCGCGTCATCGAGATCGTACAGAAGCCGACGCTCGTACTGTGCCACAATAAGACGCTCGCCGCGCAGCTCTGCGCGGAATTCCGCGAGTTCTTTCCCGAGAACGCGGTCGAGTATTTCGTTTCGTACTTCGACTACTATCAGCCGGAGGCGTACGTTCCCTCGACCGACACGTACATCGAGAAAGACTCGTCGATCAACGATGAGATCGAGCGTCTGCGTCACTCCGCCACGCAATCGCTGCTTACGCGGCCCGATACCCTGATCGTCGCGTCGGTGTCGTGCATCTACGGCTTAGGCTCGCCTTCGGACTATATGGAGATGTCGGCGCGCGTTCGCGTCGGTGACGAGATGGACCGCGACGTGCTGCTGCGCAAGCTCGTCGACATGCAGTACCGCCGCAACGATTTGAACTTAACGCGCGGTATGTTCCGCGTGCGCGGCGACGTACTGGAATTCGTCGGCGTCGACGAAGAACTCGTGCATCGTATCGAGTTCTTCGGCGACGAAATCGACGCGATCAACGTAGTGAACCTGATGACCGGCGAATATGTCGAAAGCAAAGACGAGCTCCTGATCTTCCCTGCAAAACACTTCATCACGCCGGAAGAGAAGCTGCGCCGAGCGATCAACTCGATCGAGGTCGAACTCGACGAACGCCTGAAGTCTTTCAAGGATCACGGCAAGTTGCTGGAAGCGCAGCGTCTCGAAATGCGGACGCGCTACGATCTCGACATGTTGCGTGAAGTCGGCTACTGCAACGGCATCGAAAACTATTCGCGTCACTTGACTGGACGTGAACCGGGGTCGACGCCGTGGTGCTTGCTCGATTTCTTCCCGAAGGATTCGCTCTATTTCGTCGACGAGTCGCACGTCACGCTTCCGCAAGTGCACGGCATGTACGCGGGCGACCGTTCGCGCAAAATGACGCTCGTAGAGCACGGCTTTCGGCTTCCGAGCGCGCTCGACAACCGGCCCCTCACCTACGATGAGTGGGACGAGCACATCAATCAAATCGTCTACGTCTCGGCGACGCCGGGCACGTATGAAATCGGCCGCAGCACGCAGACGGCCGAGATGATCATTCGCCCGACGGGACTGGTCGATCCGGAAGTCGAGGTGCGCCCGACCCGCAATCAAGTCGACGATTTGATGGAAGAGATTCGCCAGCGCGTCACGCGTCAAGAACGTGTGCTCGTAACGACCCTGACGAAGAAGATGGCCGAGGACTTAACGGATTACTTGCTCGAGAACGGACTCAAAGTCCGTTACCTGCATAGCGAAGTCGACACGCTCGAGCGCGTTGCGATTCTGCGAGATCTGCGTCTGGGCACGTTTGACGTGCTGGTCGGCATCAATCTCTTGCGCGAAGGCTTGGACCTTCCGGAGGTCTCGCTCGTCGGCATTCTCGATGCCGACAAAGAAGGCTATCTGCGCAGCGCAACGTCGCTGATTCAGACGATCGGTCGCGCGGCCCGCAATGTCGAGGGCAAGGTCGTGATGTACGCCGACGTCGTCACCGAGTCGATGGCGCGCGCGCTCGGTGAAACCAAGCGCCGCCGCGAACTGCAAGTCGCATTCAACAAGGAACACGGCATCGAACCGCGCAGCGTCCGCAAGGAAATCCGCGATATTCTCAGCATGGTCGGCGCTACGGAAGAGACGACCGAGAAGGTCAAACTCGACAAAGTGCCGCGCGACGTCGCGATGAAGATGGCCGCGGAACTGGAGAAGAAGATGCGCGAATACGCCGCCAATCTCGAATTCGAAAAAGCCGCCGCGCTGCGCGACGAGCTGATCGAACTGCGCAAGCAGATCGGCGGCAATGAATCGCTGCTGTTCCAGGGCAAAGCGCCGAAGATCTTCGATACCGCGCTCAAAGAACTCGTGAATCAATGACGCTGCCGGAATTACCTTACGACGAGTGGGAGCCGACGAAGTGGACGCTCCACCTGTGGGTTCAGATCGTAGGAAAGATCCGGTTGCGTCATACGCCTCATCGAAATCACTGGTGGAACGTGCCGCTCTACGTTACGGCGCGCGGGTTGACCACGCGCCTCATGCATGACGGCAACGTCGCGTTCCAGATTGATTTCGATTTCATCGACAACGTGCTCATCATCTCGACCGAAACGGGGAATCGCGAGTCACTTGCGCTGCACGACGGAATCACGGTGCAGGCCTTTTACGAATGGATGCTCGCCGCGTTCGCGCGCTTGAATCTCAATGTGCGCATTCGCACGCGCCCGTACGGCATTCCGATCGAGACGCCGTTCGAACTCGACGTCGAACATCGCAGCTATGACGCCGATGCCGTGCGGCGCTGGTGGTCGATTCTCACGTTTAGCGCGGGCGTGTTCGAAGAATTTTCCGGCCGCTTCGTCGGCAAGACGAGCCCGGTACATCTCTTCTGGCATAGTTTCGATCTCGCGGTGACGCGCTTCTCCGGCCGCCCCGCGCCGGCGCGACCCGGCGCCAATCGCGTCGAACGCGAAGCGTACTCGCACGAAGTCATCAGTTTCGGATTTTGGCCCGGAGACCCGAACACGCGCTTTCCCGCGTACTACACCTACACGGCGCCCGAACCGGCGAAACTAGCGGAGGCGCGCCTGTGGCCGGATAACGCAAAGTGGGTAGAGGTCTCGTCAACAGCCCACCTCGGCGTTCTGCCCTACGACAACGTGCGCGAAAGCGCCGATCCGCACGAAACACTGCTCGGTTTCTTACAAAGTGGATTCGATGCGGGATCACTGAAGGCGGAATGGCCTGCGATTGCATAGGAGCGTGAATGATTCTGACGGTTGCGGCAATCGTCGCGCAAGCATCCGCCGTGCCTGCACCGGGCGCGACGCCGCTCGAAAACGCGAAGGCATGGTTCGCAGCGCTGCAGCAAGGTAAACTCGCGGACCCGAGTGGGCTCAACGCGCAGATGACGGATGCGCTGACACCGGAAACGCTCGCGCAGATTGCGTCGCTGCTCAAAGATACCGGGACACCGACGTCGTTTCAGCAGGTACAAACCAGTGCGGTGCAAAGCCTGACGATCTACGTGTTCAAGATCACCTTTGCCCACGCGCCGGCGCTCGATTTTATCTACACGCTCGATGCCAGCGGAAAGATCGCCGGATTGCGTTTGAGTCCCGCGCAATAACCTATGCGTCTCCCGCTGCGCGAAGCACAACGAACCGATGCGATCGTTGTGCTCGAAGCGACCCTTCCCGCGTCAAGCAGTCCTCGGCGTTTACGCTACCGTACCATAACCGGCGCGCTGTTGCGCATCGACGGCGTGATCGCCGGCGCCTACGACCGCGAGCATCACGACGTCGAAGTCGACGCATCGAATACCGAACGCCGCTTGACATTGGACGTCGAGCGTCATGCGTTGCCGACGAACGGCTTGCCGTCGGGCGACGGCGTTCGCTGGCGGCTGATGCTGGCAAAGGCAACGCAAGAACCCGAGAGATCGATCGACGTCACGTCCGTGACCGGCGGCGCACCATTCGTCTCCCATGGTGATCTCGTGCTGTGGGGACACTCGCATCTCGATGTTGCGTGGCTGTGGAGCTACACCGAAACGCGACGCAAGGCGATGCGCACATTTGCCAATGCCCTCGCAATTGCCGAGCGCGATCCGTCGTTCGTCTTCATGCAAAGCCAGCCGCAACTCTATGCGTACGTCGAGGAGGGCGACGCGCAATTGTTCGAACGCGTGCGAGCGGCGGTCCGTGAGGGCCGCTTCGATCCGCAGCCGGCGGCGTTGTGGGTCGAGCCCGACTGCAACGTCATCTCGGGAGAATCGCTGCTGCATCAAATGCTTGCGGCACATCGATATTGCGTCGACCGTTTCGGCATCGAACCGTCGATCGCGTGGCTTCCCGATACGTTCGGATTTCCGAACACGCTGCCGACGCTGCTCGCCCACGCGCGCCTTACGTATTTCGCAACGACGAAACTGCAGTGGAACGATACGACGCGCTTTCCGTACCCGCAATTCGTGTGGCAAGGACCCGACGGATCGAAGATCGTCAGCGCGCTACTCGCTTCGTACGAGGGCAGCGCAGATCCCTCGCGCGTTGCCACTGCGCTTGCGCGCGCCGAACCGCTAGTCGTCGGCTACGGCGACGGCGGCGGCGGTCCGACGCTCGACCAAGTTCGGATGGCGGAGCGAGTCGGCACGTGGCAGCCGCCGGCCACGTGGTTCGCATCGTTGCAGCATGACGCGACGCGGTTGCCGGTGCACCGCGATGAACTTTATCTCGAATACCATCGCGGAACGTACACGACGCACCACGACGTGAAAGCGCTCAATGCCGAACTCGAGCGGACGCTGCGCGACGTGGAAGAACGGGTTGCCTGGTGTGTTGCCGTGCGCGCTCCGCGCGATGTCGTCGATCGCTTGCGCGAGCAACTGCAAGAAGGATGGCGCATCGTGCTGCGCAATCAATTTCACGACGTGCTTCCCGGCACGTCCGTCCGCAGCGCATACGAAGAGTCGCTCGAAGAGTACGCGCAGGCGATTGAAATCACGGCGTTCTTGCGCAAGTCGACCGAGGCGATGTTGCCGCGCGCATCGCGCCCGCAAACCGAACCGGAACGGATCGATCCCGTCATTGACGGCGACGAGGTTATCTTGGACAACGGGATCGTCCGGGCGATCTTCTCGCAGAAAGGCGCGTTGCTGCATTTGAGCGCCGGCGGCGGCCGCAACGTCGTGGCGCAAGCGAACGTGCTCGGTGCATATCGTGACCGCCCGAGCAAATGGGAAGCATGGAATCTCGATGCCGGCTACGAGCGGAAACGCTTGCGCGTGAACCCGACTGGATTTGACACAAATGGCGGCACGCTCAACGTCCGCTTCGATGTTGCAGGTTCGCCGCTGACGATGCAGATCTCGCTTGCGCGCGACGAGCCGTTCGTACGCGTCGATGCCGTGATCGACTGGCGCGCCGATCGGACGATCTTGCGTCTCGAGAATTGGCTCACCATCGGCAACGGCCGCGTGCGATTCGGTGCACCGCATGGTACGAACGAACGCGAAATGGAAACGCGGACGGACGCGGGACGCGCGCGCTACGAAGTGCCGGGACAGCGGTTTGCGTCGGTAGCCGATGCAGACCATGGTCTTGCCGTCTTTGCGCTCGACACCTACGGATGGAGTGCGCGAGCGCTGCCCGGCGGCGGAATGCAACTCGGCCACTCGCTGCTGCGTTCGCCGCGATGGCCGGATCCGCACGCGGACCGCGGCGAAGCGCGGCTCGCGTGGGCGTTTGCGCCGCATGCTGCCGCGACGACGGGCGCGCTCGAACGCGCGTGGGAATACTTCGCAATGCCGCCGCGCGTGCGGCTCTTCACCTCGAATGACGACGCACTGCTGATTGCAGGCGTGAAGCCGGCCGAAGACGGCGAGGGCGCCATCGTCCGCGTTCGCGAGTGCGACGGGAGCGCGCGTCCTATCCGTATCCGGTGCGGCGCACGCATGCGCGGCGTGCAGAGTGTCGACGGGCTCGAACGTCCCCTCGACCTGCCCGTGGCGATCGAAGGCGAGGAGCTGGTTGCGACCATCGACGCGTACAGCTTGCGCAGCTTCCGGGTACACTTTGGCTAATGAGCCGTAAGATCGACGTCGTGTTGTTCGACTTGGACGATACGCTGCATGACGACACCGCCGCGTTTCACACCGCTGCGGAAAAAGTTGCACGCGAAGTCGCGGCTGAACACGGCGTCGATGCCCTTGCGCTCAAGGCGGCGTATATCGCCGAAGCGGAGGGCTTTTGGCATCGCTTGTCCGGCGATCAGTTGAAGACGCGGCTCTCGGGCGTTCGTCAAACGCTCTGGCACGGCGCGCTTACGCGGTTCGGCATCGAAGATTTAACGATCGCGAATCGCAGTGCCGAACGGTACAACGAATACCGCAAGACCTATTTCACGGTCTTTCCGGGAGCGATCGACGTTTTGAGGACGTTGAAAGAGCGCGGAATGAAGCTCGGCATTCTGACAAACGGATTTTCTGAAACGCATCGCGAGAAGATTGCGCTCTTACAAATCGGCGAATTCTTCGATGCGATCTTTATTGCCGACGAAGTCGGCATGCTCAAGCCCGATCCGCTGCTCTTCGCCCACGCGTGCACGCAACTCGGTGCGGCGCCGATGCACGGCGCTATGGTCGGTGACCGGTACGACCGCGATATTCGTGGCGCACTCGACGCGGGGATGTATGCGGTCTGGCTCAACGTACGCGATGAATTAATTCCGCTCGATGCGCCTCAGCCGCATGTGATCTGTCACTCGATCGTCGAAGTTCCCGCTGCGTTGGAGGGTGCATGACGCAGACTGCACGGGATTTAGAGAGTACGTTCGTCCACGCGTGGGAATTGCTCGCGCGCAATTGGGTGCTTGTATTGCCGGGGCTGGTATTGGCAGTACTCTCCGCCGTTGCACAATTCGTGTTCGTGGTCATCATCTTGGGCGCGTACGTGATTACCGGAAACGGATCGCAAGATGCGCTGGTCGCGTCGCACGCGCTGGTCGCCATCGTGATCGTCGTGATCACCATCGCGTTTGCGCTCGCACAGATGGCCTACGTGACCGGTATGGCGGGCGGCGCTTGGCAGCATGGCCGTACGACGCTGCGCGACGGGTGGGACGCGCTCGTCCATCGCTTCGGTCCGATTCTCTTCGCAGCCGCGCTGCTGTTTCTGATCGGACTCTGTGCCGCGGTTCTCTCGACGGTGACGTTCCTGGTGCCGCTTGCCGTGTATGCGGTGTTCTTCATCTATACGATGGCTTCGGTGATCATCGGCGGGCGGGGCCCGGCCGACGCGATCGCTGAGTCCGCACGCGTCGCAATGCGCAACTTTTGGCCGACGGCCGGCGTGGTCGTCCTCATCGCCGTCATTTCCGTCGCCGGCGCTTGGATCGGTGACCTGCTCGGGCACGTTTCGGCCTTCGCGGGATGGCTGCTAGCGGGAGTCCTCCAGCAAGTCATCGTAGCGTACGCGTCCCTCGTCGTAGCTGGGGAGTACTTAAAGCTCACCAACCAGCCGACGGCCTAACTGCGCATCCCAAGGCCCGTGTTGGCGGGTTTCATTATCTTTGTATGACAACCGGTCTCGACTCGATCGTTATTAAGGGTGCACGCGAGCACAACTTAAAGAACATCGATCTTACGCTGCCTCGCAATCGCCTCATCGTCGTGACCGGACTCTCGGGTTCCGGAAAATCGTCGCTCGCGTTCGACACGATCTATGCCGAAGGGCAACGCCGGTACGTAGAGTCGCTCTCGTCGTATGCTCGCCAATTTCTCGGACAGATGGAGAAGCCCGACGTCGATTATATCGAAGGGCTCTCGCCCGCGATTTCGATCGACCAAAAGTCGACCTCGCGCAATCCGCGATCTACCGTTGGCACGGTCACGGAAGTCTACGATTATCTCCGTCTGCTCTACGCGCGCATCGGCACGCCGCATTGCTACAACTGCGGTCGCGAGATTAGTTCGCAGTCGAGCGAACAGATCGTCGACTCGATCATGGAGCTGCCGGAAGGCACGCGCTTGCAGTTGCTTGCGCCGCTCGTTCGCGGTCGAAAAGGCGAATACACCAAGCTTTTTGAGGAAATCGCGAAAGAGGGCTTTGCGCGCGTTCGCGTCGACGGCGAAACGAAAGAGTTACGCGAGAAGATCGTTCTCGACAAAAAACGCAAACACACGATCGAGGTGATCGTCGATCGTCTGGTGATGAAGCCGGACGTGCGTAAGCGTCTCACCGATTCGGTCGAAACGACGTTGCGTCTCTCGACCGGCATCGTCACGGTCCTGACCGACCCTTCGACAGGCTCAAGGCAGGCTGAACTGACGTTCAGCGAAGCGTTCGCGTGCGTGCATTGCGGTATTTCCTTCGAAGAGCTGGCGCCGCGTTTGTTTTCGTTCAACTCGCCGTACGGCGCATGTCCCGCGTGCAGCGGCCTCGGCGAAAAAATCGAAATCGATCCGTGGAAAGTGATTCCGGACCGGTCGAAATCGATTGCGGACGGCGCGATCGTGCCGTGGAGCAAAAGCATCGGCAGCGGCCGTTTCCCGTCGATGAATCCGTACTATCTGCAACAGCTCGAGCGCGTGCTGAAGCGGTATCGCGTCAAGATGACGACGCCGGTCGAGAGTTTTTCGGACGACGTTCTGGACGTGGTGCTTTACGGCACGGATCGCGAGCAAGATTTTGCCTTTACGTCGAAGGCCGGTAAAACGTGGGAGTACCGTTCGTCGTTCGAAGGCGTCATCAACAACCTGCAGCGCCGGTACAACGAAACATCGAGCGATTACGTCAAGGAAGACATCGAGAAGTACATGTCCGCCTCGACGTGTCCGACGTGCAAAGGTGCTCGCCTGAAACCGGAGGCGCTCGCGGTCACGATCGCCGACGCGAACATCGATCAGGTCACGCGCATGTCGATCGAGAATGCTGAGAAGTTTTTCCGCGAACTCAGCCTCAACGAGCGGCAGGAAAAGATCGCGCACCAGATCGTCAAGGAGATCCGAGCGAGACTCGGCTTCCTCACGAACGTGGGGCTGAATTATCTGACGCTCGCGCGTTCGGCGACAACGCTTTCCGGCGGTGAGTCGCAGCGAATCCGTCTCGCGACGCAAATCGGGAGCGCGCTCGTGGGCGTGCTCTACATTCTCGACGAGCCGTCGATCGGGTTGCATCAACGCGACAACGATCGTTTGCTGGCGACGTTGAAGACGCTGCGCGATCTCGGCAACACGCTCGTCGTGATCGAGCATGACGAAGATACGATGCGCATGGCGGACGTCATGGTCGATATCGGCCCGGGCGCGGGTGCCGAAGGCGGCGAAGTGTTGACCGTCGGTACGCTGGCCGACGTGCTGCGCAATCCGATTTCGGAAACCGGCGCGTATCTTTCGGGACGCAAGTACATTCCGATTCCCAAGCGGCGCCGGGAACCGCGCGGCTGGCTCGAAGTGAAGAAGGCGACCGCGAACAATCTGCGCGGCGTCGACGTAAAATTCCCGATCGGCGCGTTTACCGCGGTCACCGGCGTAAGCGGCAGTGGTAAATCAACGCTCGTGAACCAGGTGCTCGTGCGCGCACTCAACCAGCATTTGCACGGTCAGCCCGCCGGCGGAACCTACGGAACCGTCAAAGGCGCCGATCAACTCGACAAGATGGTCGTGATCGATCAGTCGCCGATCGGGCGGACCCCGCGTTCAAATCCGGCCACGTACACCGGCGCGTTCGATCAGATTCGTGAGTTGTTTTCGCTCGTTCCGGAAGCGAAGATGCGCGGCTACACGCCGGGGCGCTTTTCGTTCAACGTGAAGGGCGGACGTTGCGAGTCGTGTCAAGGCGACGGCATTATCAAAATCGAGATGCACTTCTTACCCGACGTCTACGTACCGTGTGAGGTCTGCAAAGGCAAACGCTACAACGCGCAGACGCTCGAGGTGAAGTATAAAGGTAAGACGATTGCCGACGTACTGGAGATGCGCGTCGACGAAGCGGCCGAACTCTTCGCGAACATTCCGCGCATTCACAACAAACTCAAGACGATCTGCGAAGTCGGGTTAGGCTACATCAAGATGGGCCAGCCCGCTACGACGCTTTCGGGCGGTGAAGCGCAGCGCGTCAAACTCGCAACCGAACTCTCGCGGCGTTCGACGGGACGCACGTTCTACGTGCTCGACGAACCAACGACCGGCTTGCACTTCGCTGACATCCACAAGCTGCTGGAAGTGTTGGAGCGTCTCGTGCAGACCGGAAATTCGGTGTTGGTTATCGAGCATAATCTCGACGTGATCAAGACCGCGGACTATCTCATCGATCTCGGTCCCGAAGGCGGCGATCGCGGCGGCACGATCGTCGGCACCGGCACGCCGGAAGAGCTCGCAAAGAATCCCGCATCGTATACCGGTGCATATCTCGTCCCGGTACTCGCCGACGAACGCGCGCACGGCCACCGCGTCGTCGACGCCGCCGCACTCGAACGCCTCGAACGCGAGAACCTCGCCGCACTCGACGACCTCGCGAAAAGCGATCGCGTCGCAGTAGAGGCGTAGCGTTTGGACCCTCACATCCTGAGCGCAGCGCAGCGAAGTCGAAGGATCGCCTCGAGACAATCGCGCGATTCGATCCTTCGACTCCGGTGCTTCGCACCTCCGCTCAGGATGACACAGGGGTGTGTCGAAAGCACGCCGGGCGACCATGACTAAGTTTTCGATTGCGATGCTGGTGTGCTCGGATTTGGATCGTTCGCGCGATTTTTACCGGCGCATTTTGGGATTGAAGCTAGTCGACGACCAGACGCCGCATTGGGTTGAGTTTGAACTTAGCCCTGGCGTGGTGTTCGGGTTGCACCCAAGGACGGAGTTGCTCGCGGTGCGGCCGGGTTCTCTGCAACTGGGTTTCAGCGTCGAGAACGTGGATAAATTCGTCGCGGATTGCGCGTCGCTGAACGTGCCGATCTTGCAATATCCCTACGACGAGTCGTTCGGACGTGTAGCGATCATTTCGGATCCCGACGGCTACCCGATTCAAATCGGGACGCCGCGTCTTTGAGTACGTCGCCCGAAGGGCGCGCCGAAGAGTTGCGCGCGCAGATCGACGAAGCGAATTACCGGTATTACATCCTCGACGATCCGGAAATTACGGACGCGGAATTTGATAAACTGCTCCGCGAGCTGATCGATCTCGAAACAAAACATCCCAAGCTTCGAACGCCCGACTCTCCGACGCAACGTATCGGCGCGCCGGCTTCCGAGCGATTCGCGCCGTATCGTCACGCGCGCCCGATGCTGAGCCTCGCGAACGCGTTCGACGAGGATGAATTGCGCGCGTTCGACGAGCGCGTACGCAAACTCGCGGGCGCCCATTCGACAAGCTCAGGACAGGCTCAGATAAGGTACGTCTGCGAGTTAAAGATCGACGGCCTTGCGATTGCGCTCGATTATCGCGATGGAGCGCTCGAACGCGGCGGCACGCGCGGTGACGGCACCGTCGGCGAAGAGGTCACGCCGAACCTGCGCACCGTTCAAACGATTCCGTTGAAGCTGCGTAATCCGGCACCGGCGTTCATCGAAGTGCGCGGTGAGGTTTATTTACGAAAGAGCGACTTCGAAAAACTCAATGCGAAGCGCGAGCGCGATGGGCAACCGGTATTCGCGAATCCGCGCAATGCAGCGTCGGGCGGCGTGCGCCAATTGGATCCGAAACTGACCGCGCAACGGAAGCTCTCGTTTTTCGCCTATGCGATCGCCGAAGACGGTAAAGGCGTCAAGACACAATCGCAAGCGCTGGAATTACTGCGTCGCCTCGGGTTTCGCGTCAACGAGCATATTGAAACCGCGGAAACAATCGATGACGTGATTGCCTACTGCCGTACCTGGGAAGAGCGCCGCGACGAACTCGACTACGAGATCGACGGCGTCGTCGTCAAAGTCGACGATCTTGCAACGCAGGAGCGCCTAGGTGCCGTCGCGCGCGATCCGCGCTGGGCGACCGCCTTCAAATTCAAGCCGCGCGAGGCCCGGAGCAAACTCGTAGACATTGCAATCACGGTAGGACGCACGGGAACGCTCAATCCGAATGCGGTGCTCGAACCGGTACAGATCGGCGGCGTCACCGTCCGCAACGCGACGCTGCACAATCAGGATTATATCGACAGCAACGACATTCGCATCGGCGACACCGTGCTCGTCACGCGAGCGGGCGACGTCATTCCGCGCGTCGTTGGGCCGATTCTCTCGGAACGCACGGGCAAAGAGAAACGCTTTCGGATGCCGGACGCGTGTCCGGTGTGCGGCTCCGCCGTCGATCATCCGGAAGGTGAAGCGATGTCGCGCTGCACGAATGCGGCGTGTCCCGCGCAAGTCGTCGAACGCGTGCGTCATTTCGCGTCGCGCGGCGCCATGGATATCGAAGGCCTCGGCGACGTCATGGCCGATCAACTCACGAGCCTCGAACTCGTTCGCGATATTTCGGACATCTACGCGCTTGATCGCAAGAAACTCGAACGCGTTTCGCGGATGGGCGAGAAGAGCATCAACAAGCTTCTCACCGCCATCGAAGGTTCGAAGTCGCGCGGTCTGACCCGCGTCCTTACCGGTCTCGGTATCCGGTTCGTCGGCGAACAAACGGCCGCGATTCTCGCCGCCGATTTTGGAACCATCGATGCACTCGAGGCAACGAGCCTCGAAGATCTGCAGCAAAGCGAAGGTATCGGACCAGAGGTCGCGGGCAGCGTGCGGCTGTTCTTCGATCAGAAGGCAAACCGCGCCATGATCGAGCGCCTGCGCAAGAGCGGCGTTCTGCTCGAGTCGACGACACCTCGGCGCACCGGCGAGGGACCGTTGAGCGGCAAGACCTTCGTCCTCACCGGCACCTTACCGTCGATGACCCGCGAGGCAGCAACAGCCCTCATCGAGTCCGCCGGCGGCAAAGTGACCGGTTCGGTCAGTAAGAAGACCGACTACGTCGTCGCGGGCGACGCCGCCGGCAGCAAATTGGCAAAGGCCGAGCAGCTCGGGGTCGCCATCGTGGACGAAGAGGGCCTTCGATCGTTGATCTAGCTCGAACCGGGGGGCCCACCGCGATAGTCGCGGTGGGGGCGCGCAGCCGCGGTTTCGCCGCGGAGTGGCGAAAGCGTGGCGGAGTGCCAAGCGACGAGCAACGTTCGTCGCTTTTTAAAGAAGGAGAAGCCTGCTCGCTTGGCGCAGTACGCTTCCCTCGCCGCGACTACGGGGGTGGAGTAGAAGTGGGTCAACGGTTGTCGGAAGTTTCGCGATTTCACACGCGTCT
>JAFANA010000052.1 GCA_019232905.1 Vulcanimicrobiota bacterium | reverse complement strand
AGCACGGCGTTCCGCCGATCGTACCGATCGCACCAGCAGGTTCACCCGGGCACGAGCTGGCGAAACCGCCGATATTTGCCGGGCGATTCAACGGACCATTCGGGTAAAGATACGGCGCCATACAGCTGGACGAGGCGTTGGCTTGGCCCTGATTGAGGACGCTGCCCACGTTCGCACATCCATATTGGTAGCCGTCAACATAGAACGGCACACCGATTGCCGTGCCGGTGTTTCCGCCGGTCGCATCGTTCAGGCTCTGGTAAAAGCCGTTATGAATCGATTCGCCGTCATAGAGTACCTGGATGTCGTCGCGAAGACCGTTGCTGCCGTGCGGCAAGGCGAAGTGGAAGTTCATCACCGTGTCGCGTACCGACAACGTTGCGGGCAGTGCGTAGTTGAACGGTGCTAATTGCCAGAGCCCAACGTTCGGGTCGTTCGGCGCGGTAGCGCCGATCGCGAGCGGAACGCCGAGGAAGCCGTAGTCGACGCCGTTGTCGTTGTCGATGAAACGATTGCTCTGGTTGTATCCGCCGAGCGCGACGTAATACGAGAACCGGCGATCCGGCGTCGATCCCCCTGCTTCAACGGAAGCGTGATGATAGAACGACGGTGTACCAATACCGAGAACCCCGCTCGCAAATCCCGGATACGTTCCTGTCTTAATAACCTGATTAATAAAGCCGGCGAGACCCTGACTCTCGGAATTTGCTGGTGAAGCACCGGTGTAGACTTGGACTTCTTGTTGTCCGAGCGACGACGCCGAGCCCGACGGATAATTGTCGAACGAACGGTTGATCGGGACGCCGTCGAACTCGTAGCCGACTTGGTCGAAGTCGCCGCCGCGAATGTGCACCGTCTGGTAGTAACCGTTTTGATTACCTGCGACGTATGCACCCGGAACGGTAGCAATTGCAGAATACGCGCTGTTCAAACCGCCGCCGCCGCCGACCGCGGCGACCTTTTGCTGTGTCGCCGCATTGACGGCATACACGTCGGCGGTCGTTCCCGTGCGTACGAGACTTCCGGCTGCCGTTGAAGCAACTCTTGCAATCGTCTTGAGCGACGGTTGCATCTGAATCGCGACACGCTGGACGGAGTCGGCAAAGACCGTTTCGCCCGGCTCGCTGACATCATCGAAGCCGGACTTTCTCAGAGTGACCGTGTATGTGTCCGGTGAGAGCGAAAGGAACGTAAAGCTGCCTCTCGCATCGGTGGTGGTAGTCGCAACTTGCGACGCGCTGCTCGCGACGACGGTGGCGCCTGCGATCGGTTGACCCGACCCGGAAGCCGTCACTGAGCCGGCCAAACCGCCGGTGGTGCCCGCCAGTGTCCCTGTTGCCTGGCTAAGGACCAATCCAACGACCATGGCCGCCGTCGCGATGCGGCGAATGTGCTGCATCACAAAGGTGTCCTCCATTTATAAAAACATTCAGTTACCTGAGCATGTCCAACCCAAGCGGGCGGACATACGCATGCATTAGATGCTTAAGGGTGCCTGAACCCTTTTCGTGGCGCCAAAGACGCTCATTTTCAGCTTCGCTACGGGATCCAGGCCAGCGCACCGTTGACGCTCATTGTTTGGAGCAGCGAAGCGCCCGTCGGCAGCGACGAACCGGAGAATTCGGCGATCGACGAATTATTGACCGACATCCACATGTTCCCGGCCGGGTCGAAGATAAAATCCTGCGGGTTACCTTGGAACGCCGAACTCGAAATCGTCTTCGTTACGGACGTAGAACCCGGCGCAATATAAGCCAGGTATTTCTTCGAGGAGTCGTCGACGTAAATAGCGCCCGCGCTATTTACCGTCATATAACTCGGCGCGGGGAGATTCGTGGCATCGATCAGTTGCTGGAACGGGGCGGTTTGTCTTCCGGGTTTGTAGATGTTGATGTACCCGGCGCCGTCGCTTTCGTAGACATTTCCATGTCCGTCTACGCCGATGCTCACCGGCGTCGAAAGCTTCGTCAACGTGCCGCTGATCGTATACGTCGGCGTCGTTGCTCCCGAGGCGTACTCGGTGATCGATGCGGCGTGGTGGGAGAGTCCGAAGCCGGATGCAGCGTTGAGAACGTAGAGCATGTGGTTGCTGTCGAGCGCAACGGAAACCGCGCCGGTTACGCCGTTCGCCGAATTCATTTGCAAAGACATGGTTTTCGTCCCCGCCGGGTAGACCTGAACGACTCGCGACTGCGAAATACCGGAAATGTACTCAACCAATACGTACAGGTTTCCTTGCGTATCGGACTGAGCACCCGTTGCAAGTGTCAGGGAACAAGCCCCTGGGCAGGCGTTCCAGAGCGCGACTTGTTTGCCGGACTCGACGCTGTATGCGCTGATGGTTGTGCCGCTGGCTACGGCAATTGCCGGCGTGTATGTAAAGCTCTGCGATGAGTTAACCGGCGTCGAAGTGGTACCGTCGCTTAGCGGAATGCCTTGCGCACTTGCCGACACCGAAACGGTTTGTCCGCCCGCGCCTGCGGAGGCTTTTAGGAGGTACGCATTCGGGTCGCTCGTGTTTGCCGAGACGATTGAAACGTTCGTGCTGCCGCTTACGACGGGCGTACCGATCGCCGGCGCGCCGGGACCGATGATCACGTTACCGTCCGCGTCGATTGCTTCGAGTTCAACTGCTTGGGCGAAGAGCCCCGGAATGTGATAACCCGTCGACGCATTTCCGTCCATCGTCGCGGCCGTCCCGGGTACGATCGCAACGCTCGCCGGAACCGCGTCCAGCGTGACGTTTACCGGTGTGGTTGCTCCGGCGGTTAACGTTGCGTCGACGACGTTGCGCGACAATACGTTTCCGGCACCGTCTGCGAGCGACAACGCGAACGAATCATTTCCGGCCGGTGCCGGAATACTAAAGACACACGCGAGCTGCGCTTGCACCGTTGAGCAGCCCGGTGTCGCAGGCGAGAGTCCGTAGGTCGAGGCCGTACCACCGTTTACTGCGACGTTGAGCTGCGCACTCGACGGCGAAACGTACTGCGGCATCCGTTGCTTCACGGTACTAGACGTTGCCTTCTGCGGGATCAGGATCGAGAGCTTTGCGGCCGCTCCGCCGTTCGCGATCGCGGGCGATGCGGGCGGCGTAACCGCCGTTTCTCCGCCGTTCGAACATGCCGACGTGAGGATCGTTAGGGCAACACAGAATGGATAAAGGCGATGCACGTTCATGTTATTGCACCGTAATCGCGGCGGCCGCGATGCTAACCGAAACGCTCGAGCTTCGGCCCGCACTGTCGCTGATCGTCACCGTGCACGTTCCCGCATTGATCGGAGTGACGCTATAACTGGCGGCGCCGTTTCCGTTCGCGACGGTCGCGACGGCGGCGATTTGTCCAGTATACGGATTGCACGTATCACTCTCCGTGTAGCGTCCGGCGTAGCCGGGTTCCGTTACCGAGAATTGCTGCGCGGCTGCCGATTGCATGACGACGTTGCTCGTACTTGGTTGCGGCGGCGCGGGGGTGGCGCTCGGCGCCGGTGATGGGGCGCTTGTTTGTGCCGGAGCAGGCGGCGTCGTGGAGCCTGCGCCGCCACCACATCCGGCGAGCACGATCGTGAGTGCAAACAGTCGCTTCACTTGAACGTTACCTTTCCGATCCGGCCGAAGGCGCTATCGAGCATCCAGAGCGATCCGCTTCCGCCGTCAATCAATCCCGTGATTTGCGCGTCATTAGGAACGGCAGTGGGATACTCGTAGATGGCGCCGGTTTGCGGATTCAGGACGCCGATGAGCATCTGGTTCGACCTGAAACTCCCCGACGCAGGATCTTCTGCGAACCACACGTTTCCATCTGAGGCGAGCGTCATTGCATACATGAAGCCGCCGGACGGCAGGCCTTGCGTGTAATACGTAATCGCATCGTTGTTGTTCGGATCGATCGACGCGAGCGTAGACGTTCCGGACGAGCTGCCGTAACAGGCCATCCAAATCTTTCCGTCGGGTGTCGCCGCAAATTGCATGGGCGCTTGCTGCGGCGCATTCGGAGTTCCGATGGGCGTCTCGGTGATTGCGCCGCTCGACGTGTTGATATGACCGAGTGCAGAGTTGTACGCATCGCCGAACCAAATCGAATTGTCCGGCGCGAGCATCATCCCCATCGGAATCGATAACGCGTCGTTGCCGGTCGGATACTCTTGGATGAATCCGGTCGACGTATTGATCGAGCCGAACCATGTCGGGTGGCCGCTCGAGATGGCGTTGTTCTGGCCCATATCGTAGAACCACATCGTGCCGCTCGGGCCCGCAATGATCGACGTTAGGCGTGTCGGCGAAGAGAGAAAACCGCTCGAGAACGTGCGCACCGTGGACGATGCAGCGACCCATTCGCCGATTTGCGTACCGTCGGTGTACCACACGTTCCCAGACCCGTCGAGCGCGATGCTCGACGGTCCGGCGAGCGTCGAATCGACGACGTGCGGCGTAAACGTGCCGTTCGCAGGATTGAACTGAACGATGCTGCCCGTATTGCCGTCCGTCGTCCAGAACGTTCCGTCCGTCGATTTGATAAAACTGAACGCAGGTTGAATCGCGTGCGCGGTGCCGTAGGTCGAATACGTGCCCGCTTGGGGAGCGATCGTCAACGGGATGTTTTCGGTGAGATTGCCGTCGCCGATTTGAAGACTTGTGACGTCGAACCGTACTTTCGGTATGATCGACGCGACCGCGCTTCCCGAATTCAAGGGACCGGCGTTGACGCTCACTGATGCATCGCTCGCATTTGCGACGTTCACCGCATATGAGCCGGTGAAGCCGGCCTCACTCAGTGTTACCGGCGACGATGCCGCGGTGTCGTAGAGAAGTACGGAACTCGGATTGACGTTGAGGGGTGCCGCGTTCAGCGTCGCGGACTGCATTCCGTTGTCGGCGGCGACGATTTGTGCTTGCGCGAGTTGCTTGCTCGAGTCGTACGTGACCGTCACAACCGTTCCAGGCTGCGTTACGAGCGTCGTCGAGAGCGTCAATGCGTGCGCCGGATCGTTGATGACTTGCAGCGAGACCGGCGACTGATACGCCGCGGCGCCGACGATCGTTGCACCGGAGGCATCCGCGATATTCATGGTAACGGGATATCGGTGAATCGCGCCGTCGCTCGCCATCGGAAGTTTTGCCGGCGAGAACGAGAGTTGCGCCGGCACGCCGCCGAGCGAAAGCGGAACGTTTGCGGCTGAGCCCGATGCGGCGCTTACCGAAACCGATGTCGTTGCAAGCGCCGTTCCGCTTCCGTTCGGCGATTGATACGTGGAGATCGTGAAGACGTCGACACCGGGAGGTGCCGGAACGGAAATCGTGCACGTGAAGCCGCCGGACGATGCGGCGCTGCACCCTTGCGCCGTACTCGAGACGGCAAACGTTTGCGAGAAGGGCGTCTTCGGCGTCGCACCGTTGACCGTTTGCAGCGCGATTTGCACGGAGCCGGTATTTGGGGAAACGTATGCCGCTTTGCGTGCGGCCGGCGATGACGCCGCCGGAACTGCGATCGAAAACGTTACGGCCGGCCCCGAGTTTGTCGCACCCGGAGTCGGAGTCGGTTGCGCCGGCGTGATTCCGCCGCCACCTCCGCCGCATGCCGCGAGCAAAGACGCCGCGATCGGGAGAGCAATTCTGGATCGCATCGTCATTGATGAGTCACCGCTTTAATGAGCGAACGTGCAAATGGAACGCCGAGTCCCGTAACGAGGTCATAACCCGGACCTGCGTTGTATCCGGGATCGAGCGGCGGCGAAGTCGGCCCAGGGCTCGCGACGATTTGTTGATTGTCGCCGTAGAGAACGTCGTAGAACGTTTGCGCGTACGTGGGCAGGATCGTGGCACTTCCGCTCGTCGCGTATTGCGCATATAGCAGCGGCGCGGCGTTGCCGAGTCGATACGGATGCGCCCCTTGCGCGGTCGCGCACGATGCACTTTGCTTGCAAGCTTGCAGTACGAGCGCCCACATCGCGGCCATTTCCGGCGCAGCGACACTGGTACCGCCGACGCTCTCGACCAGCGGTCCGCCGAGGTTCGCATACAATAGCGCCGCCATGCCCGTCGCAGGATCGCCGAGCAGCGACACATCGGGTTGATTGCGATTGGAACCCTGAACGCCCGGAATATTGACCTGCCACGGCGTCAACGTCTGCGGAAAGTACGCGGAGATTCCGCCCCCTGAACCACCGTGGCCCCGATCGGCTTCAAGTCCCCAACCGGTGATTTGATTCGTCAGATTTCCGAATCGGTCGAGCGGAGCGTTCACGCCGCCTACACTGGTAACGCTCGGATCGGTTGCGGGATAACTCACGCACGCCTGATCGATCGCCGGCAAGTACGCGGGGCGTTGACATCCTTCCGCACCGGAGTCGCCCGATGAAACGAAGACGGTGATGCCCTCTGCGGCGAGCGCCGCGAATTCTTCGGGGCCGAGTCCCGTGTCCGGATTCGTCGAGCTGAATTCTATACCGGCATTCGATTGTTCGGGACCGCCGTAACTTAAACTTAAAACGTCGACGGAATTGTCCGCGATGACTTGCTGGATCTCGTCATCGGCAACGTCAATGCCCTCGAGCGGTTGCTCTACAGCGCCGCATGGTCCCGCCACGATCGTCCCGCTGTGAGTTAAGCAGTACGCCGGATCGTAGCCGAGATAGAAATACACGTTGGATCCCGGTGCGAGACTTGCGATCGATTCGGTATCGAGTTGCGCCTCGACATCTTCGGGATTGCAGGCCGGAAGGTTGCCCGAACACTGCGTCGTTGTCGGTGGTGGCGTTTGGAATCCCGTATCGGGCGGATTTTCGATTCCCGGAGCTGCAATGCCGGTGTCGGTCACGTCGTGTTGGGTAACCGTCGCTACCGAAGTGTTGAACATCGAGCCGTACGCCGGAACGTCGGCGCTGCTGATCGGACCGGTTCCGATGATGCCGACTGTTATACCACTTCCGGTGTAGCCCGCGTTGTACGCGCCGGTATAGTCGAATGCGTTGCGAATAGGTTGCGGCGCATACCCGCTTGTCGTGATCCCGATGCCGGTCGACGGGACCGACGTGCGGTACATATGATGAAGCGTGACGAGGTTTGAAACCGCTGCGACGGGGAGTGCCTTTGCGAAGTGCGGCGTCGATGCCGGCGCAATGAACGTCTCCGACCCTTGTTGGTAAACGCCGAACTGCGTGCCGAACGCCTTCTGCATGTTCGCCGTTGAACCCGCGACGAAGAGCGAGAGGTGTTGGGGCCACGTACCCACGTGCAGGTTGTACGACGAGAAATATTGCGCGGCGGCCGTGAGGTCGGGTTGCGTTGCACCGTAGGCTGCGCCGATTTGCTCCGGCGTCAGAAAATGCCGGTAGTTCGCCGACTTCGGATTATTTACGGACTGCGCGAATTGTTCGAGACCCGAGGGATTGCGGATTGCAAGTTGCACGTCCACGCCGATCGTTACCGCTGACGAAGGACCGACGTATTGCGCGCTCTGGAGAGCAGCCGCGCCGTACGTGAAGCTCGTGGCACCGGCTGTGCCGGTGGGTGGCGCTTGCGTATTCGTCCCTGCACCAGCTGCAGCCGGAGTGATAGCGCTGCTCGAGCCGCCGCTACATGCGTTGAGAAGGACAGCCGATACGGCGATCGCCGCAAGGTGAGGTCGGAGGTCTTTCATTTCGTTCCCGCGTTCTTGGAATGGTGCTGCACGCTTTGCATCAACGAGCGTTCACGCCGCGAGCGTAGGATCGCGATTTTGCCGTCGAACACCGCGCGCACGGCCGCGCTCGCGTCGAATGCGGCTTTCGTCCTTGCTGCGGGTGCAGAGGGTGAGGGCTGCAGCGCGAGCGTTTCGTTGACGGTATCGATCTCTAGCGGCAGCTTCGAGGAAAACGCGTACGCCTGGTCGCCGCTGAAGTCGTAGTAGAGCGTGATCGTGTCGGTCGTCATGCTACAGAGCGTTCCATATCCGCCGGCGACATAGTTCGTGGACGCTCGATGTTCCGTGTAGCCGAGGATCGTGTCCGTGCGATCGATGACCTGTTGGATCGCGTACGCCGTCTGCGGATACTGCGCGTTCAGGTTGCACGAGGACGGAATATTCAGTTGGCCCAGATCGCGATCGGTCTCGTTATAGAATTGCGGCGCGCTTCCATACCAATCGGGAAGCTGAAACACCGCTCCGTATGGCGCGGGAGGCGGCGTGCTGCCGGCAGTCGGATCTAAATACGGAAACTCCGCGACGGTAATGAGCGGTGAACCCGTTGGTTGCGGAACGGGAACGCTATATTCAATGGTCAGCGGCCTTGTGTTTGAAACGAATGCAAACGTTCCGCTGCCGTCCGTGTTTTCTTGAATCTGACCGACGCCGGTGTATCCCGGAAAGGAATATCCCGGCGGATACGTCGTGTTCTCGGCGTACGAGCCGTCCGAGTGAATCGTGCGCTGGACGGTTACGGACGAACCGTTGCTATTGCCCGCGAGCGCTTGTTGAATGCTCGCAGCCGGACTGTTCGTCCAAAGCGCGCCGCCCATTTCCGGCAGTTGGTCGAGGATCAGCGGGCTCGAATACGTAGTCGTCGTGCTGTCACCGGCCTCGTCGACGAACAGCGATCCATATTGGAGAAGCTGGGATCCTGAACCGTTGGCTGCGAGCGCTTCGTATGTATCCGTCGTCGACGTCGTCGTCTTTAGGCCGCTCGAGTCCGCGTCATTTTCCGCGGCGTGCAGGTCGAAGAGGCCGTTCACACCGTTGAACGATTGATTTCCTTGAACGGTGATCGCCTGACTGACCTTTTGCGTGCTCGTCGAAACGGGCTCGGGCGAGGAGCTCGGCCCAACGACTTCCGTAAAGGTCTGAAAACTTTGCGTTAACGTTCCCGCGTACGCCATCGTCGTTCCGCCGCTCGTTGGATACGGCGAACCGCCGGCAGCGGGCGCACTCGTCGCTGCTCCCGGGCTCAAGACAGGTCCCACTGGTGACGAAGTCGAGCCGGCCCCGCCTCCGCCGCACGCTGAAAGCGCCAACAGGAAGCACAAACAACTAAGGGCAATACCAACCGCCCCAGCGCGCATACCGTATTCCTCCACGAAACACCACGCACTCGCTGGACCCGCCCGCAAGTACGTTTCGACATTGATAGCAACGAGCCGTAAATCAAGCGTAAACGCCGTCATTAGATTCAGACTTCTCGGTGGATATGCGGTTGCGTTGGACGGCGAGCCCATCGACCCGCCGCGAACGCTGAAAGCTCGCTCGCTGCTTGCATATCTCGCGCTCCGCCGCGGCGAAACGCTGCGCCGCGAATCGCTGATGAACGAGTTCTGGCCGGATGCGGAGCCGCAGAGCGCACGAAACAACCTTAAAACAACGTTATCCGCGATTCGAAAGGTAGTGCGGGACGGCGGAGCCGACGTCGATGCCGTACTCGTCGTCACACGCGACTTCGTTCGCTGGGAGGCGGCGGTCGTTGCGGATTCGCTCGAATTCGCGCGTTGCTCCCTCGAGGTCGACGACGAACGGCGTTACGCCATTGAAGTGTATGGCGGCGAGTTCATGCCGGGCGACGACAACGAATGGGTCCAGTACGTTCGCCGCGATCTCGCCATGCGGTTCGAGCAGATGCTGCGGCGGGAACTCGCAGCATCGCAGTCCCCGGCAATCGCGGAACGTCTTCTCGCACTCGATCCTTTTAGCGACGAAGCCTATTCGTCGTTAATCGAACACGCGCTCAATTCAGGAGACCGGCCGACGGCGCGCGCCATGTATCGCCGATACGCCGTTGCACTTCGCGAGCTCGACGTCGATCCACCGCGCGATCTTGCGATTCGCGTTGGTATGCATGGATCGTCACAACCGCGTCGAGGTATTCCAGCGTTCTTCGGACGCGCCGATGAACTTGCGGAAGTCGCGCGTCACCTAAATAGCCGCCCGCGCTGCGTCGTTCTCGCGGGTATTCCGGGAATCGGCAAGACATCGCTGGCCCAAGAGGCGGCACGCCAATGTACAAGCGGTGAGGTCGAGATCGTCGACCTACGGATCGATGATTTTGCTGACGGCGGTGAGGCGCTCGCGCAGCGGCTGCAGCGTCGTGCTCGCATGATTCTCTGCGCCACGCCGGAGCTAGCGACGGCGATTCGCGCAGCGGCACCGGACCTTCCCGAAGTCGAACTCGGCCAATTGACGTACGACGAACTCGCGCTTGCCCTCCGCCGTCATGAGTCCGTCGCGCTTATCGACGCAGTGTGGAGACGCAGTAACGGTTATCCGCTCGTTATGGCAGCGCTGACCGCTTCACTCGAAGACGAGCAAGTCCAGGCGAGCACGATCGAACGCCTGCGTCTTCCGCGTGAGCTGGAGCGGCGATTCGAATCATCCTTGCGAGCACTTCCTCTCGACGTGACGGAAATCGCGGTGCTGATCGGACTCGAGCCGAACCTCGATCATGACGACCTAGCGGCGCTGTTGAATTGGAGCATCGCGCGGGTTATCGACGCGCGCGAACAGCTGGATGCGACCGGAGCAGCCTATCCGTTTTTCGTTGAAGCCGCACTTCGAACGATTTCGCCGTTTCGGCGAGCACACGTCATCGATCGAATCGCGGAGCGTCTAAAGCTGCATGAAGATCCGAACGCAAAGATGCGTTCCGCGGAGCTGCTCAAAGAACTCGGTAAAAAGTATGAGGCGGGCAACGCGTACTTCGAAGCCGCGACTGGTTTTATCGCGGCCTCCGCGTGGGACAGTGCCGCTCGCGCCATCGACGGCGGCATTGAAACGCTCGCACCGGTCGCTGCGACGCAGACAGCGATCGATACGCTGCGCGCGCTCTACATGGCCAAAGGATCGGTTCTGTACCAGCAAGGCGTCTTCGTCGGCGCACTTCATGCATTCGATTCAGTGATGGAACTGTCGAACAAAGAAGAGCATGCCGACATCCGCACGCGGGCGCTCCTTTCGATGGGGCACGCGCTCGTGCGCGCCGATATGTTGGAACCCGCGTGGGCGGTTGCCAAACAAGCCGTCGCGGAGAGCGAGCGTATGGACTCGCGTCCGCGACTCGGGACACAGCATCTGCTCGCGCGCGTTCTTCGCGACCAGTTGAAATACGATGAAGCCGTCACCCTTGCAGCAGACGGTTACAAACAGGCGATGGATGCGCGCGAATGGGTGGTAGCAACTGCGTTTGCGAATCTGGTCATTGAGATTCATCGCCGTCTGCTGCGGTTCGATGCAGCATTCTTGTGGGCGGAACGCCAACTGGAAGCGGCGGTTCTGGCCGGACCGATTCTCGAGTCCGAAGCCAGGCATATGCTCGGCTCGGTGAATGCCGCCGTTCATCGTTTTGATGAAGCAATCAACGAATTCGGGCAGGCGCTGCAGCTCATCGAACACTATCGCCGCCGCAAGAGCGGTTTCGTTACCCCCGTCCAGCAACTCGAGTGGCAGCTCCATCACGGGCTTGCGCACGTACACGTCGCCTCGAATCACGTCGATCGCGCGCTCGTGGAATCCGAATGGCTGCTTCGCTCGCCATGGTTGTTCAATAGCCCGTTTTCATCGTGGCAAGGCACATCGGTTGCAGTCGATGCGCGAATCGCGGCCGGTTCCGACAGTGACATCAAAGCAGCGCAAAAACTCCTCGAACGCGTTCCGCGAGCCGCGTCGCGGGATCCGCGCGCGTGCATCGATACCCTTGCACGCGCACGCATTGCCGCACGCTGCGGCTCGGACAGCGCGCCCGCACTCCTGCGTGAAGCGTACGACGGCTTAACGGTAGCGGCGAAGGTTCACGAGGACCAAATTCATCCGTACTTTTATCGTTTGGCGGAGAGCGCGAAGGACGTCGACGACATCGTCGCAAGAAAAGCGTTGCAAGCTGCGCGCTTCCACGAACGCCGCGTGATCGAACACGCGGGCCCGCTCTGGGGACGCGCAACGCCTGGTTGAACCGGATTTTCACCGGCGCTTCTAGCGGGTGCGGAACTCCTGCGGCTCAAAACAATCCGAACTATGCACTTGCAATCGAAGCGCCTCGTGCTGCTCGGCATTTGCTTTTTGGGCCTTACGCTCTACCTATGTGCTCCCGCAAGCGCTGAATGTGTCGCACGTCCCGGCTCGATCTTCTTCCTTACGGATCGCGAGCCACTGAACGATAATCAACTCTTTAGCGGGGAGTGGGGTACTGATGCGAATCACAAAGCGATCATCACGGCGGGTGTTGTATCTGCGCCCGTAAATAAAGCCAACGAATCGCGCTGCTCGACGCGGCAGGCGTTTATCAAGGCCGTGAAATCCGCATTCGACCCAAAGCGGCCGCGCCAACTTCTCGTCTATGTTCACGGCTACTACACGTCGTTTGTCACCGCGGTCGAAACTGGAATGGCACTCAAGAAAGGCCTGCAATTCCCGGGCCCGGTTGTCGTGTATTCTTGGCCGGCTCGAAAGACCAGTGTTCTCGCCTATAAAACAGATGAGGCCAACGCGCGGTGGTCGATGCCTCACTTCACGAATTTCCTCGCCAACATCAACAAGGCGTTTCCGGGAATGCCTGTTTCATTTGCCGGCTATAGTCTCGGATCGCGCTTCGTCACCGACGGGATTGCATTCTACCATCGCGATGGCTGCAACAACTGCTTCGGACGCGCCGTCTTGTTTGCACCCGACGTCTCCACGGCCGACTTGCGGAGCGCGTTGACGTCTTCCGATCTTTGCTCGGGAAAGCCCGCGCCTGACCCCGTCGCATCCGCGCCGGTACTCTTGTATGTTTCGAACAACGACAAAGCGCTGCGACAGTCGGAAAGAGTTCATGGAAATCAGCGAGCAGGGCAAGCAGGCGGCGATCTCATCTTGTGCAGCGGAGTCAATACTGTCGATGTAAGTTACCTCAAGAACGGAGGCGATGCCGGACACGGCTACGTACTCGAACCTCGCGTTCTTCAAGATGCCGCGGCGGCATTTGCGGGCATCCCGCCGACGTCACCGAAACGCGATCTGAAACAGGTCTCGCGAACCGGCGGACTTTATTACGAACTGCCACCTTCGCCATAATCTCAAGCATGCGACTATGCGGCCGGCGAAGCGCTCCGCTCACTACGCTTCCGTATGTTGTTGGCTGACATTGCGCTTCGCGCTATGATACGAGCCTTAACAGCTGCTTCGCCAACCGTCGCACTGACCTCTTAGCGCTCATTCCATTGTTTAGTTGCCGGTTAAAGCACGCTAGGAGAGCATACATGACAAAAGAAGCGGATGACTGGCGAGACGAAGGTTCGCCTTCTCGAAGAGCGTTTTTGACTCGACGTTCGACTTATTCACCATCTCGATTGCGCTATAGGTTCCGTCCTGCAAAATTGTCGATCCTGAGATTTGCAGATTGCTGACGGCCTCGATGACGGCGACACGGGGTTGACCGGGGCCGGAATTCGTAACGTTCGTATTCGATATGCGCAAGGATGCCTCGTCGTCGACAGCGACCTGCCAAGTGCCGCCACCGGAAACATTGATGCTGTTGAGACTAGCCGTCGCCCCGACGGGAACGTAGACCGCGATATCGCAGCCCGTCCCGTCGACGTCCTGCGTTCTCTTACCAGTCAGCACGACGGCGGCTGTGAAGCCGTCAAAGTACGCACCGTTTATCGTCGTACAGTTTGCATTCGCTTGGGGTCGCGACACATGAGCGAGCCGGCTTCGTGCAATCTCGATGGAGGATCGCACACTGCCAGGGGACATACCCGTGACGGCGCCGCCACGTTGCGGCACGCCGCCGCCTTGATCGGAACATGCTGCAAGCACAGAAACGGTCACAAGCGCGGCTGAGCGTTTGAACCAATGATTCATCATTGCACTCCGAACACAACGATAACACAATGCGCATTATGCACACTGCATCGTGTTGATGGGACGATTATACGCTTCGCGCACGGCTAAAGCTGACGAGCTCCGGTCAGGAAATTATTCACCGATATCCGCGGATTGCAATAGGCTTTCTCGCTAATTCGGTGCTACTATGTAATCGGCCGGGCAACGCTTCTGTTTTTCTGTTCCTTTTGTCACTTCGTACGTGTACCACAAAGGAGCTGAGTCTATGAAATTCTTTACCTCGGTCCTCGTTGCAGCAATTTTGACGGCAGCCGCCGGCGCTGCAATTTCCGCGGCAGCGAGTAATCCCATGACTTTCACCCCCGACAATCTCAATTGGGTTGCAGGAACCGGGCCCACTAAGGGGACCTGGGCTGCAATTCTCGTCGGAAATCCAACCAAATCGGGTACCGCGATCGTCCGCGTTAAAATGCCCGACGGTTATACGAACAAGCCCCACTATCACGTGCATGACGAGTACATCACTGTTATCTCGGGAATCGTGCTCTTCGGAACGGGCGACGCGGTGAATAAAGCTAACGCAAAAGTGCTCCCGGCAGGTTCGTTCATCATGGTTCCAGCGGGTGTCCACCATTGGTCGATGGCGAAGGGAGAAACCATCGTGCAGGTGGGCGGTGAGGGCCCACAGACCAACGTTCCAATCAAATCGCACAGTATGTAGGCCCGCATAGGCTATTCCGATCCGCCAATTCCCGAATTGCTTGATCGCGTTCTCGATCACGTTCAAGAGCGCGTGCATGCGCAAGTCTGCGCCTATGCGCACGCAGGCCGCGATCAACGACGACTGCCGCAGTATAACGACGCTCTCGACCGTGTCGGAAGGCATGGTATTCATTAGCAAGGCTCTTTTTTGATTAGTGTTCCGCGGATCGCATATCAAGTGATGGCAGTGTAATGGTAAACTTAGCCCCGCCGAGATGCGAGTCCATAACGTCTATCCATCCGCCGGCGCGCTCGACGACTGCGAGCGCGATCGCGAGGCCAACGCCTTTGCCCCGGACGCTCTCCTGAACGATCGCCCTCGTCCCGTAGCCGAAGATGCGGTCGCGATCGTCAAACGCAACGCCGCCACCGTTATCGTCCACGTGAACGCAAATATAGGGATTATCGTGGCTGACGGATACTTCAACAACTCCGCCTGAGCCGGAATATTTGATGCCGTTCTCCACCACGTTCAAGAGCGCGTGCATGCAGGAATCGCCGTCGATGCGCGCGCGCGCGTCGGCGCGCCCGCACCTTCGCAGCGTCACACCGCTATCGCGCGCAATTGGAAGTAGCGCGTCGAGCGCAGCGTCGATCGCCGCACCGAGATCCGTTGCGCCAGGTGCACTGGCAACGTGAAGGTCGAGCATCGAGAAGTCGAGCATGCCGTCAACTAGCCGCGCTAGGCGGAGCGCTTCGCGCCGCGCTGTTTCGAGAAACCGACGGGAAGTTTCAGCGTCCACGTCGCCGTCCAGCAGCGTTTCGATGTAGCCTCGTATCGATGTGAGGGGCGTGCGCAATTCGTGGCCCACCGTCGCCAGGAATTCATAGCGTTCGCGTTCACGAGAACCTCGTTCGAGTGCGGCCGTCCGCGTTGTGCCGAATGCGTCGATCTCCTCCGTAGACTCGATGGGCCACCATCCCAATTCTAGACGGCGGCCGGTCTCGTACGCCATCGTCGCAGAGATCCGCTCAAGCGCGGCTCGCGCGTCGATCGCACCGAATTCTGCTCCGCCGCGGGTTGGAGAGAGCATTGCGACCGCAAACCAATCGCTGTCGTCGTCGTGTCCGAGGATGTCGCCGTCGCGCATGACGCGATCGGCTGCCGCGGCGAACGCGCGCACCGTCGTGCGTTCTAGGCGCTTCGCCGCCCGGCGTCCATCTTGCCACGCGAGCTCCGCAAATTCAGGTAGCCGAAGCACCAGTAGCGGAATCGTTGACGGCCGTTCTGCGAACGCATCGCGCAGTCTCTCGACAAATTCACGGCCTCGAAGAAGCCGGCGTTGCGTAACGTTCATGTGCGCACAAATTTATAGCCGTAGCCGTGAATCGTTTGCACCATCGGCGGCAGCTTTGCTTCTTCTTCGATCTTCGCGCGCGACCGTCGTACGTGCACGTCGACCGTCCGTTCGTCACCATCGACATCGAAGCCCCAAACGCGCTCGAGCAATCGCTCGCGCGAGAGCGCAATGCCGACGTTGGTGGCGAGTTCGAGCAGCAGCGCAAACTCGCGCGGCTTAAGCCGAATGTCGACACCGTCGACGCGCGCTTCGCGCGCCGCTTCATCAATGTCAAGACGCCCGAACTGCAACAGCGCCGCCGGCGCATCGATAGTCGTCCCGCTGCGACGAAAAACGGCGCGAACGCGTGCGATCACTTCCCGTGGAGAAAAGGGTTTGCAGACGTCGACACTTTTGAGAGCGGCTGGCGCACAGTTCATCACGGATCAGTAAGTGCCGCAGCCTGCACGTTATGGGCCACGGCGACTCGGACTGCGTTCGGGTTCGGAGGCGTCGCTGCCCTGGACGACCAGGGCCGATGGGCCGCTCTTCGTGAGAATATTGCCGCCGCGCTCCGGCTCGGTTATCGCCCCCTCGCTCTAAATTTCCCGGCCTCGATGATGGATCGACCTCGTCGTGTCAACCGGAAGCGCGCAGGCAATCCAGTCGAGCCGGCACTGCGCGCGTCTCGCTGAGCAGCTGTTGGTGTAACTGGGGCATCCGAGCCTCGCCGTCGCGGTCCCACTTTAGAACAGAACGAACCGTCCGGAGCAAATGCTAAACTGGTGTCGAGATCGAGACCGGTGTGCGACCCGCTTAAATTACTTTTGATTGAGAGTTTGTCGTTGCCTTCGAACAACATACCTTGGACGTGGTTGTTCGCGGTTACATAGAAGAACGCGGGCGGTGCTTTGATGATGCGCAAAGTCCGCGTATACCCAGAACCACGCTCATCGATTCGCCCAATCCGCTTCGACGCGCAATCGGCGAGAAACTCGCGGCGTAATCTACTTCGGCACACTTATCTAATTCCACCGAAATTAATCATCGTGCGAGATCACGGGTGTTGGCGCGTCGCGCGAGTTATCTACGGCCGAAACACAAACCGCCCCAATGTTCGTACAACTCCTTCATTAACTACGGAGTTAGGTGCGGCGGAGTAATGGTTTCCTTGAGAGCTCCGAGCTCGGTTTGCAAGCGGAACCCCAGGCGCCTATGCCGGCAATCTCGCAGCGGTCGTTGATTGCGACGGCTCGAACTAAACGCAGAGCGGGCACTTTCGGTAAGGGGGTATGATAGTAGTACAATTTGCCCCACCGAGGTCTGGCATGAATCGGATAGCGCTATGGGCCGCGATGTTGACGCTTACGTGCGCGGCAAGCTTTCGAGCAACGGCGGAGCCCGATCCGTATCAACTCATGGCCCGCGCTCGCGCGGTTTGGCTATCGCAACAATATCCTGCGTGGATTAGCTACACGATTGCAGTGACGGTAGATGACGGAGGCGTCCTAAAGACCAGCCACTATAAAGCCTTTTATGACAGCCTGCACGCCAACATCGACGTGAGCGCCGTCAGCGTCGAAGAGCAGGCGGATCCGCACGTTCCCGCAGGCGTAAATCTCTCGGTCAGGCCCAAACGCAACTTTCAAACGTTATTCGTAAAGCCGGTAGGGCGCGCTGAAGACGCCATTGACTTTCTTGGCGTACCGCGACTTGCCCCGAATTACTCGTTTGGTATTGCACCGTACGTTGCCGGGGTAACCGAGCAAAGCG
>JAFANA010000006.1 GCA_019232905.1 Vulcanimicrobiota bacterium | reverse complement strand
CCTCAGCAAAGTACTCGTCGATTCCGGTTGCGGCGTACGGCGTAATGAACGAGGTCGCGTTTGCAAATAGTTCGCGCAACTGTGGATCGATGCCCGAGTGATACACGCCTCCGCCGAGTGCGCAATCGAGTGCGTGACCGAATTCGTGCGCGATAGTCATTGGGCTGCGCGAACGTAAATAGACGGTGCGCTCTTCGACGACGAAGAGCCCAGCGGGCGGTGCCGGCCATAGGTCTACGTCAATTCCGAGACGCGCCAGCGCCGGTGATGCCGACGCATACCGTTCGCCGCGGCGGAGCGGAGCAACGCTGATTCGGCGGTCCAGTGCAAAGCGCAACGCGTCGTTTCCATACCGCTGCAATGTTTGAACGATTGTTGCGACGCTAAAACGGCGCTCGTGGCGAATGAGTGAAGTGGCGAGCGCGATACCGTCGTGCATCGCAACATCGTCGTGTCACGACATTACGGGCACATTGCCGAACTGTTAGATGCTAGCGACGATGCGCTCGATTGAAAGTAGAATGCTGCACGTGACGCGGAAGATGCAAAAATGACTGATGAAGAGATTAAACCGTACGTGGGTAAGCCGGTTCGCGTTACGTTAGCAGATCGTCGCGTCCTCGCCGGCGTTCTTCGCGCTTCCGGTGACGAGGGACACGGTCATTTGCATTACGCAGTGGTTTCCGATCCGGTCGTTGCGGGCGAGGGCCGGGAACCGGTGCAAGAGATCATCCACGGCGGCGATCAGATCGTCGACATCGAGGACGCTTCCGGAGACCCCGCCGCGAGGCTCTAACTGCGAACGACGAGCACCGGAACGTCGGCGCGTCGCAACACGCCTTCGGCCACACTGCCGAGGAAGAGTCGCGACAAGCCCTGGCGTCCGTGCGTTCCGAGCGCAATCATGTCGACGCGCTCATCTTTAGCTGCGTTCAAGATTTCGTCGACGGCATCGCCTTCGCCGGTCAGTTCGATCGATGTGATGCCGCAGTTCGTGCATGTCGTCATCGCCTCGTCGAGAATCGTTTTCGCGTCGTTGCGCATGAGTTCGATCGCATCAACGGGATACGGCGTCTCGTAGCCGGCCACGGTCAGCAATTTCGTGACGTCGACGATGTTCACGAGAACCAAGCGCGCTGAGAACTTCTTTGCGATTTCCGTTGCTTCGCGTAGGGCTGCCTGAGCGGCTTCCGATGAGTCGACGGCAACGAGAATAGATGTAATCATGGTGCTTTGTAGCCTATTAGAACTAATAGAAGCGCTTAGGAACGTGACGCGAAGGTGGGCTATCCCGCAAAGGCGTACGTTGCAGCGTGAAGCGTGTTCTAGTCGTCGACGACGAACCGCAAATCGGCGAGGTCCTCCACGCGTATCTTGAGCGCGAGGGGTTTGAACCGGTCGTGCGCACGACGGTAAAAGACGCGCTTACCGACATCGAATCCGCGCCGCCGGACCTGGCAATTCTCGACATCACGCTCCCGGATGGAAACGGCCTGGACGTGCTGCGATCGGTCGCAGAACGGCGCATTCCCGTGATCATGCTGACGGGCAGAAGCGAGGAAATCGACCGGATCGTCGGGCTCGAACTTGGGGCGGACGACTACATCACGAAGCCGTTTTCCGCTCGCGAAGTTATAGCACGTGTTCGCGCCGTTCTCCGACGTGCGGCAGGGGCGGCCGAGAGCGCGCATACAAACGGGCACCACATACGCATCGGTGCTCTGGAAATCGATCCGGGTGCACACGAAGTTCGCATCGGAGGTGCGCCGGTGTCGCTCACGCCGGCTGAGTTTCGCATTCTCACGGTGCTCGCCGAACATCCCGGACAAGTCTTTACGCGCAGCCAGTTGTTAGACAAAATCGACGACGATGGTTCGATTTTCGAACGCACGCTCGATCGTCACATCAATAATCTGCGCAGAAAAATAGAGCCGAACGCCGCAGAACCGGAGTACGTACTCACGGTCTACGGCGTCGGCTATAAAATGAAGAGGTCCTAGTTTACCGATACGGTTGCGGTACCGCAGCGTGCGCAACGGCCTTGCAGACTCACCGAGCCTCCGGTGATTTCCGCGCCGAGGCGTTTTGCCGCTTCGGTCAACACATCTTCGGGGAGAGCGAACGCTACGTCGGAAACCGTTCCGCATTCGACGCAACGGAAATGGGCGTGCGGCGGAGCCGCAGCTTCGTAGTACGCACTGTCCGCACCGGGCAGCGCGATCTCGGCGACGAGTCCCATGTCGCGGAGACGAGTGAGTGCACGATATACGGTAGTAAAACCGATACCTGGGCGCCGCGTCCGTGCGAGTTCATACAGTTCGGCCATGGGCAGGTGGCGTCCAACCCCTTGCTCCTGGACGATGTCATAGACGAGTCGATGGTTTTTCGAGAGCCTGCTCTCGTCCAATTCAACGGCGTTCATGGTACCTCGGAGATTCTATCACGTGGACTCGGCCCTGTCGAAAACGAAAGTCGATTCCGTGATGGGCGAAGCTAGTATGTAACGTTGAGCAGCAGCTGGTAACGCATCGGGTGGACGCCGTCGCAAAACCGACGGTGACCTGCGTTGCCATGCGACGAGGGTACCGTACAGCCGAGAAGAGTTAGTGAAAAACTCTTCCAGTCGCCTTCCTCAGCGTCTCGCCGCCTTCTCGTACGCTCGCAACATGCGACACGTACGTGCGACAGCTTCGCTCGACTGCGGCGCATCGGCCGCCGAAGCGCTGATTCCCAAATTCTTCGAATTGCAGAAAGACCGGTCCGGGGCAGTTCGGATGATGCTTGAGGTTCCGCTCGATGATTTCGGGCTTCCGACGAGCCTCGCACTCGCGCGAGAGGTGGAGCTTCACGTTGCGCGCGAGCGCGACGAGGAGAATCTCAACGATGTCTTTCGGGTAACGTGGACGCCCGCCGGTGCGGGCCCGTTCCCGAACTTCACCGGCACGATGTTCGTCTGGTCGGAGGACGATCCCGATACCGGGTTCATCGAACTCGACGGTCAGTACGAAGCGCACGGCATGACCGGCGAGGCGTTCGATGCGGCGATCGGGCACTTGATAGCCGAGCGTACCGCGAAACATTTCATTGACAGGGTCGCAAACGGCATCAGCGCCCTGCGCACGACTGCATGAAGATCGTCGTCGCAACCGACGGCTCCGTTATCGCCGAGCGTGCTTTGCGCGCCGCGCTCGACCTGGCTTCAAAGTTGTGCGAGCCGTTCGAAGTCGATGTGGTTGCCGTCGTCGATTATGTGACCGCGCCGGCCGGACTCGGCAAAGCGCCCGTCATGGCGCCCGATCTGCTGACGACCGAGGCGGAAGCAGCGCTTGCCGTCGCCCACGACCTGGCGGCCGAGCGGGGCATCGGCATTCGAACGACGATGCTGCACGGCCATGTCGCGCGAGAAGTGCTCGCCTATGCCGACGCGGTGGGTGCAGACCTGCTCGTGGTGGGAACCCACGGCCGGCGAGGGATCGTCCATAGCATGCTCGGGTCGGCCTGCGAGCAGATTGTCCGCGACAGTCCGGTACCGGTCCTAACCGTTCATACGGCCGCCTAGTCGCCGGAGCACAAGCAGAGACAAAGGTCGGTAAAACTCTTGAATTTCTCAAGCTTATTAGATTTAATAATGTCGTATCTATCATGGCGAAAGCAGCAGTACGGACCCCGCCGGCCGCGGCCGACGGGATCGTCAAGGGACCGATCAAGTCGAAGACCATCTTTCCGGTCCTCGTACTGCATTTGCTGGCCGAGCGCCCCGATCACGGCTCCGGCTTAATGTCGCGGATCGAGGAGATCTGTTCAGGCCTGCTTGCCGTGAATACGAACACGATCTACCCGCTGTTGCGTCGATTGGAAGAACGCGGATTCATCGTCGGCGAGTGGGAGCATCCGACCAAACGGTCGCGGCGCTACTACGAAATCACCGATGCCGGCCGCGAACGCCTCGAACGCATCAAAGCGGGGATGTTGCCTTACCTCGATACGCTCGCCGGGTCCATTGCCCGCCTGCGCCGCGAACTCTACGTACAGTAATGCCGCAGTCGAACTGCGGAGGAGAGACTAAACGAGCATGAGCACCTACCAAGCCCCATTGCGCGACATGCAATTCGTGCTGAAAGAACTTGCAGGGATCGACGAAGTCGCGAAGCTGCCGGGATATGAAGATGCGGCCGACGTGTGGGAATCGATTCTCGACGAAGCCGGCGCGTTTGCTACCGGCGTGCTGGATCCGCTCAACCGCGTTGCAGATAAAGAAGGCTGCACGTTCGTCGACGGTAAGGTGACGACGCCGAAAGGTTTCAAAGAAGCGTATAAAAAGTTCGCCGACGCCGGATGGATCGGGTTGCCGGTTCCCGCGGAGTACGGCGGACAAGGGTTGCCGCAGCTCTTGCTTGGCCCAACGCTCGAAATGTGGAACGCGTCGAATATCGGCTTTGCGAATGGTCCACTGCTCAATCAGGGCGCGATCGAAGCGATCGAACTCGTCGGCAGCGACGAACAGAAGAACAAGTGGATTCCGAATCTCGTCTCCGGCAAGTGGACCGGTACGATGAATTTGACGGAGCCGCAGGCCGGTTCCGATCTCGCGCAAGTGCGCACGAAAGCGGTTCCGAGCGGCGATCATTACTTGATCACCGGCGAGAAAATTTTCATCACCTTCGGCGAGCACGACATGGCTGAGAATATCGTGCATCTCGTGCTTGCGCGTCTTCCCGATGCGCCCGAAGGCGTGAAAGGCATCTCGCTCTTCATCGTTCCGAAGATGCTCGTCGACGACAACGGCAAGATCACCGAAGCAAACGACGTGATCTGCGCCGGCATCGAGCACAAACTCGGCATCAACGGCAATCCGACCTGTACGATGAAGTTCGGCGAGAAGGGCAAGGGCGCCGTCGGCTATCTCGTCGGCGAAGCGAACCGTGGGCTCGAGTACATGTTCATCATGATGAACGCGGCTCGTTTCTCGGTCGGCGTGCAAGGCTACGCCGTTGCGGATCGCGCGTATCAGCACTCACTGGAATATGCGAAGGAACGCGTGCAAATGTCCGACGCGGCGACGCGCGACAAGACGCCCGTACGTATCATCCAGCATCCGGATGTGCGCCGTATGCTCATGTGGCAGAAGGCGAACCTCGAAGCGATGCGCGCGCTTTCGTACTACACGGCGGCGTCGCTCGATCTCTCGCACAAGCATCCGGATGAAAAGGTTCGCAAAGCGCACAAGGCGTTCGTGGAACTCATGATCCCGGTCGTCAAAGGCTGGTGCACCGAGAACGGCGTCGAGCTCTGCTCGACTGCGCTGCAGATTTTCGGCGGCATGGGATACGTCGAAGAGACGGGCATCGCGCAGCAATATCGCGACGTGCGCATCACTACGATCTACGAAGGCACCACCGGCATTCAAGCGCTCGACCTCGTCGGTCGCAAGCTGATTCGCGACATGGGCGCGACGGCGACGACCGTGATCAAAGACATGGAGAAGTTCGCGAAGGAAGCCGCAGCCCACGAAAACGCCGACGTCATAGCGATCGGCGAAGCGCTGCTCAAATCGATTGCGACGCTCGCGGAAGTCTCGCAGTGGATCGGCATGAACGCGATGGGCGATCTGCGCAAAGCGTTTGCGTGTTCAGTACCATACTTGAAGCTCTGGGGCATCACCGCAGGCGGCTGGCAGATGGCGCGCGCTGCGAAAATCGCGGCGGAAAAGATCGCGTCGGGCGACGCCGATCCGTTCTATGCAGCGAAGATCACGACCGCGAAATTCTACGCCTCCCACGTTTTGACGCAGGGTGCGTGGTACAAGCGTCAGATCATCGACGGCTCCGGCGACGTAATGACGCTCCCGGAAGAAGCCTTCGAACTCGATCGTAAGATGACGGTGACTGCATAACCACTATGGGTTTTATTCGAACCGAAGACAAAGACGGAGTGCGGGTTATCACGCTCGATAATCCGCCCGTCAATTCGCTCTCGTTTGCGCTCTCCGGCGAGCTGTTGCCGATCGTCGAAGCCGCATCGTCGGACCCGGCCGTGAAAGCCGTCGTCTTTACCGGCGCGAACGGCATCTTCTCCGCCGGCGCGGATATCAACGACTTCTCCATCGAACCGACGCCGGAAACCCGCACCATCCGTGACGTGATCGCAGCGGTCGAGCGCAGCGACAAAATCTTTGTCGCAGCCATCGAAAAGAACGCGCTCGGGGGCGGCCTCGAACTGTCGCTTGCGTGCGACTATCGCGTTGCCGACAAGAACGCTCGCGTGGGCTTGCCCGAAATCAAACTCGGATTGCTTCCGGGCGCGGGCGGTACGCAGCGTCTGCCGCGGTTGATTGGTGCGCAAGATGCGCTCGACATCATGCTCAAGGGCCGCAACGTCAAGATGGATGAAGCGAAAGAAAAGGGCATCGTCGATGAAGTCGTCGATGGCAATGTCCTCGATGCAGCCGTCGCGCTTGCACAGAAAGCAACCGAGAAGCGTCGTATCTCAAAGCGGCGCGTGGAACTCGGAAAAGGTATCACGCCGCAAGCGGAACCGTTCGTCGTCTCGCAGGCGCACAAGATGGTGCCGGCGGAAGGCAACGGCGGATTCGCCGCGCACAAGTTGATCGATGCAGTGGAAGCTGCGTTCGAATTGCCGTTCGCGTTCGGTATCGCGCGTGAGGCGCGGTTATTCGAACAGCTCGCGCGTTCGGCGCCGTCGTTCGCTCTGCGTCACGTGTTCTTCGCGGAACGTGAACTCTCGAAGATCCCCGACCTTCCGGCGGCCAAACCGCTTGACGTGAAGAAGGCAGGCGTCATCGGCGCGGGCACGATGGGTACCGGCATCGCGATCACCTTTGCGCAAGCCGGGATTCCCGTGACGGTGATCGATTCGAACGAGGACGCCGTCGAAAAGGCGAAACAGACGGTCTTCGGCATGTTCATGTATCAGGTCCAAAAGGGCCGCATGACGCAAGAAGA
>JAFANA010000126.1 GCA_019232905.1 Vulcanimicrobiota bacterium | reverse complement strand
TCGAGAACACATCGCCCCGCGGGGAAAAGACGAAGACTTGAGAATCGAAGAGGTCGATTTTCAAATTCTCCATGAAGACTCGCGAATCGCGCATGTCCTTCTGCCATTCGAGCAGAGCACGCAACCACGAAAGCTTGTTCTCGAACTGGTCGGCTTTGCCGCCTTCTTTATAGCGCCAGTGAGCGGCGATGCCGTATTCGCCGGTGCGATGCATTTCCCACGTTCGAATTTGTATCTCCAGCGGTTCGCCGGTCGGCCCAACGACCGTCGTATGCAACGACTGATACATGTTGGGCTTGGGCATCGCAATGTAATCTTTGAATCGACCGGGCAGCGGCGTCCACATCGAGTGGACAGCACCAAGTGCGGCGTAACAATCCTTGACCGAATCCACGATGATGCGAATCGCGGTGAGATCGTAGATCGTTGAGAAGTCGCGGCCCTTTTTGATCTTCGAATAGATCGAGTAGAAGTGTTTCGGCCGCCCTTGGATCTCGGCGTTGACGTTGAGTTCTTTAAACTCGTCACGCAAGCGCACGATCGCTTCGCGGACATCGTTCTCACGTTCGCGTCGCGTCTTCGCCACGCGCTCCACGATTTCACGATACGATTCAGGGTCCGAATACTTGAGGCACTCGTCCTCGATCTCCCACTTGATCTTCCAGATACCGAGACGGTGGGCGATCGGCGCGTAAATATCGAGCGTTTCGCGCGCAATTGCTTGCTGCTTAGACGGCGGCAGGCTCGCGAGCGTACGCATGTTGTGCAAGCGGTCGGCGAGCTTGATGATGATGACGCGGATGTCGCGGGCCATCGCCATGAACATCTTACGGAGATTTTCGACCTGCGCGTCTTCCTTCGATTGATAAGGAATCCGCGTCAGCTTCGTAACACCGTCGACGAGCGTTGCGATTTCGTCACCGAACTCCGCCGCGACTTGCTCGCTCGTAATGGAGGTGTCTTCGACGACGTCGTGCAGCAGCGCGGCTGCAATCGTGTGCCGGTCCATTTCGAGCTCGGCGAGAATGCCGGCGACGGCAAGTGGATGCTCGATATACGACTCGCCCGAGGCGCGCCGCTGCCCTTCGTGAGCGCGATCCGCCACCTCGTAGACGCGCCGCAGCCACTCCCCCTCCATCGAGGGATCGTAGGCTTGAACGGCGGCGATCAGTTGAGCGATGGTCATTTTTCGGCGTGCCTTCGGTATCGGTCTATACTCTCATATCGGCCCACCGGGGCTCAAGGGTTTCACTCGCCTACCCTTGATGACTCTTGAATTTTCTGACGTACGTTACTGCGGCGGCTTGTCCCGGAACATAATTCCGTCGATTTTCCCGTCCGGCGCGATGATAAGGCGCTCGTAGACGACCGTATTCTCGCACGTCATCTTGTACCAGTAACCATGGGTACCGGGCGGTGCGTCGTCGACGATGACGGGCCCGATCCAGTCGGTTCGCTCAAGGGTGCCCGCAGCGCCAAGTTCTTTCGACGTCGTCGCGATGTGGTCGGCGGTGAGCGCGCTTTGGGCTTGGTCCGCATACCGCGCGGAGGTGACGACGCCGGCCTGCCATGCAACGAATTCGCGTCGCGCAACCGCCGTGACCGCCGGATCTTCCGGCGGCGGCGTGGGTGAAGCCGTCGGCGCCGCCGACGGATGCTTCGCAAGCGCCGGACCCGGCGCGATCGCGATCATGAATGCAAGCGCAAATGCGCTAATAACGAATAAACGAGACAACATCGACGTCGGGCAGAGCCTCACGCCCTTTGAGGGCCTCAAGTTCGATCAGGAATGCGAATGCTTCGACATGCGCGCCGAGACGTTTCAAAAGCCGGACCGTTGCCGCAGCCGTGCCGCCCGTCGCGAGCAAGTCGTCGACGACCACGACGCGCTCGCCCTGGCCCAGCGCATCTTCGTGAATCTCGAGGGAGTTCGTGCCGTATTCGAGCGCGTATGATTCCGAAAGCTTGCTGTAGGGCAACTTTCCGGGCTTACGAATCGGGACGAATCCGGCGCCGATTGCGTATGCAAGAGGAGCGCCCAGCATATAACCGCGTGCCTCGATGCCCACGACGTAGTCGATGCCCGCATCCTTGAACCGGTTTACAAAAAGATCGACCGCCTCCTTAAAGCCTAGTTTATCTTTCAGCAGCGGCGTGATGTCGCGAAAGAGAATGCCGGGTATCGGAAAATCGGGAATCGCGCGAATCAAATGCTCGGTGTTCACGGGGAACGGGGATTCGAGCAAGGCCGGGATCAGCCTCCAGGAGATCGACACTGACTAGACGACGCGGAACATCGGATGACTTCGAAGGATTGACGGGCTGGCTCGAATCCATTTTTGGTCACACGTTCACCCGCCGCATCGTCGTTGCGGTGGCGTGTTCGATCGCCGTGCATGAAATTTTTGCCGGCCTCATTCCTTCGTTCCTGAAGCCGCTTCCCGAAGGCGATGTGAGAGTCGAGCGCGTCGCAATTCTGCGCGTTGCCGCAAAACCGACGCCGACACCCACGCCGCGTCCGACGCCGACGCCGCCGCGACACGTCGTCGCAGTCGCCAAAAACAACGTCTCGCCGACCGTTGCACCGGTCGTTCCGAAGGCCGAAGGGAAGGCCGCGCGCAAGGAAGCGATCAAGCACGCAGGCGCGGCACGCCCGAAGCCGCCGAAAGTGCACTACCAAACGAAACCGGTCTGGGACGTGCCCACCGGCGCGCAAGGCGCCGGTGCCGGACGTATCGCAGGCGCGGGGAGCCTCGGGAACGGAACGAACGGCACAGGTACCGGCAACGCCGGAAACGGCGCGGGTGGCGGCGGCGCTCCGTGTGGTGCCGTTGATTTCTTCTCTCCGGGTGACGCGATCTACAATGACGCGTCGCACACGTACGAACGCAATAACGTCCGCGCGATCGTTCACTACTCGGACGGCAGCTCGCAAACCGTCGAGCTCGATTGGACGTGGCATTACCGGTCGGAGATGGACGACCCGTTCCGCAATGCGGCGGCAGAGATGTTGTTTCAATTCCCGCCCTCGTCGCAACGCGCGTCCGAACCGGACCCCGTTCAGTACATCATGCGTTATAGCCGCGAAACGGGCACGACGAAGTTAAAGGACGACTGTCCGAACATCCCTCCGGTGGAGACGCCCGAGCCGCATTAGGAAGCGTTGTGCAGCTGGTGCTTCACGTTCTCGGAAAACCGGTTCCCTTCGACCGCGGCCCCGAAACGATAGCCTTGTACGCGATCGCACTCGAGCGTCGAGATGAAATTCCACTGCTCGTCCGACTCGATGCCTTCGGCAACGATCTCTAAACTCAGCGAGCGCGCAAGCGTTACGATCGCGCGCACGATCGCTTGATCGTACACGTCGCTGATGTCGCGAATAAACGTGCGGTCGATCTTCACGCC
>JAFANA010000116.1 GCA_019232905.1 Vulcanimicrobiota bacterium | reverse complement strand
TGTGTTGTACTCTTGATACGAGGTCGCCGCCGGGCGAGCGTACACGCCGGCCGACGCGCGCCAGACGGTGTTGGGGTTCGCAAGGTACGTCATCGCGAACCGCGGCTGAAAGACGTTTTGCGACGTGCGTGCGCCGGAGGTGTTGATGAGACCGTTACCCGGCAATCCCATCCAAGTGTATCCCGAAGGACATGTGACGACGCCGGTGCCCGGATCCATCGTGCCGACAACCGGGTCGACGCCGGGCGCCGTGCAATGCTCGTTATTGAACGCGTTGAACCAGAATTGACGTGCCGGGTAGCCGGACTCTAAATCCTGAACTGCGTAGCTGAAGTGGTCGAAGCGCGCGCCGATGTTAAACGTCAGCTTTTCGTTCGGCCGATAGTTGTCGGTGAGAGAGTACGACGTAAAGAACGGCTGCACGTTATCGACTTGCGCATTCTGCCCGTTTTCGGTCATGAGGAACGAAGCGTTGTTGTTACACGCCGGTATTGCCGCGTTGGGACACGTGTAACCCAAAGCCGGTGTCAAACCGCCGTTCGGTGTCTGCGGGGTCGCGACGCTTGCGTTCGGCAAGATGTTCGGACTGGTGAGCGGATTGTAGGCGAGGCTGTAACACGACGCATAGTTTCCGGTCGTGATGTCGTAGCAGTGCGTGCCGTCGGTCAAATTCGACGCGACGTTGCCGAACTGGCCCGTGTTTTCCGCGAAATAGTGGGGATTGGTCGACAATACCGTGTCGAACGTCGCATTATACGTCTGCAGTTTTTGCGTCTGATAGCTCGTCTGCGCGGTGAGGAGATGTTCGCTCGAGAGATTGTTCGAGTAGACGAGACTGCCGCCGTAGATATGTCCTAGAACCTCGTAGTCGGCAAGCGTCGCTCCGAAGAGTTGGAATGCGCTGTTTGGTCCGTTCAGGAACCAGTCCGTGTATTCGGAATACGCAATCGCGCGCAAATACGAGTTTTCATTGAAGTTCTTTTGGTATTGCAGCTTTTCGATGGCGTAGTCGTTGATGCCGCCGTCGCGCTGATTCGTTCCCAAGTTCGTGAAGGTGTCGATGGGACGGGTCGTCGGGCTGCTCGGGAAGTAGGCGTCGATCAGATCGTTTTGATTCGGCGGCGTAAACAACTGTCCCGAATAGTAGCCGCCGCCTTGCGCCGTCTGAGCATCGAGATAGTACGGCTGAAGGTCGCCGTTGAAGCAGTTATAGCTGATCGAGCCGCCCTGGTTGCACGCCAGACCCAGATCGTAGGGCGACGTGTAGTAATTCGTTCCGATATTGCCGGTGACGTAGAGCGCCTGAAGATCGTCGCGGCCTTCATTGCGATGATGCTTGATGCCCCAGTGAAAGTTCATGACGGTTTCGCGATCTTGATTGTACGCTTGCACGTAACTCGGACCGGGACTGGTTTGCAGTCCATAGCCTTGATTGATCGTTGCGTCGCAGGCTTGGCCGGTCGCAAGAGTCAAGCCGGAACACGATCCGTCGAGAATGTTGTAGTTCGTGTTTGTCGTTGGTACCAGCAGCGGATAATAGTAGAGCGAATTCGACGCGCCGTTATACTGATTGCCGTACCGGAAGCTTTGATCCGCACCGGCAAGTCCGACGTAATACGAGAACGTACGATCGGGTGAAGCCCCGCCGCCCTCCACGAGTGCTTTGTGATAAAACGCCGGCGTCCCGACGGCAAGGGATGCGTTTCCGTATCCCGGATAGGTTCCGGTCTTAATGACCTGATTGATGTAACCCGCAAGTCCAGGTGAATCCGAGGTCGCAGGCGTTCCGCCCGTATAGACTTGGACTTCTTGTTGACCCAGAACGGAGAGTGTCGTGATCGGTGCGCCGTCGGATTGACGCAACACCGGAAGACCGTCGAACTCATACCCGACTTGGTCGTAGTCGCCGCCGCGGATAAAAACGCTTTGATACCAGCCTTGCTGACCGGTGGGAATACTGACGCCCGGAACGCTCGCGATCGCACTATAGGCTTGATCGAGACTTCCCGAACCGCCGAGCGCCTTCGCCGCGGCTTGTTGCGCGGGATTGACCGAATACACGTCGCTCGTCGTGCCGGCGCGAACCAACCCGCCCGCGGTGCTGCGCGTAACCGCAATTGTTTTCAGGGTCTTGTTGAGCGTGAAATTGAGAACGCTCGATTGATCCGCGAAGATGGACAGACCGGGTTGCGATTGCGAGTCGTAGCCGTCCTTGCTCGCGGTCACCGTATACGTGTCGGGCTGCAGTGAGAGAAACACGTACGACCCGTTTGCGTCGGTCGTTACCGCGCGCGTCCCGATGCCGCCGTTGACTTCGACGCGGACGCCGGCCAGCGGCGCGCCGCCCTGCGCGTCGGTGATCCGTCCTTTGAGATTTCCGGTAGTTCCGGCGACGGCCGGAGCGACAATGGCAGAGAAGAACGCGGCCATCAGGCCGGCGGCGAACCATCGCTTCAACACGTATTCCTCGCTGGATTCGGTGTTATTCCAGGCGTTCATACGCTCTCAAGGTGAGCGTGCCTATGGAATGTTTGTCTAAAGAAGTCCTCAGAATCTGTGCTGAGGCTACAAATACCTACCAGTCGCGCTGCTCGACGTCGAGCAGTCGCGCGGCCAGCTGAACCCGGAATTGAACGTCGGCGTCCGCAAGGTCCAACCCGAGTGCTTCGCTGACCCGTTCCAGCCGGTAGCGCAGCGTGTTCGGGTGAATGGCGAGCGCGTCGGCTGCGGCGCGAAACCTGAACCCGTGGCGCGCGAGCGTGAGCAGTGCGGCCGCCAATTCGCGGCCGTTTTTCTTCGAACGCAGCGGCGCAAAGAAGTCGTTCAAAAACGTCTCGCGTGCTGAAGCGTCGCCGGTGATCACGCGCGGCACGAGCAGGTCGTCGTAGGTCGCAACGCGCGGACGGTCACGATAGCCGAGCAGCGAAAGCGCCTCACGGTAGCTCGTGCGCGCGCCTTCGACGCCGGCGTGTTCGCGGCCGATGACGACCGAGAGTCCGGCTTCGTCGAGCTGCGAGGCGATGCGTTCGACGTCGAGCTCGGGAGCGATCAAAAAGGGCACGCGGTTCAGCGTTGCGGTAACTAATTGGGGTTGACCGGCGCGTCGCAGCAGCTCGCGAAGCGTCGCTGCGATCCGGTCGCGCCGTTCCAGCCCCTTCCGGTCGAGTGGAAGCGCTTCGTTGACGGCCACGATTCCGACGCGATAGCGCCCTTCGGGATTGAATCCTAAGAGCCGTACGCGTTCGTCAGCCGCCGAAACCGCGCCGGGTTCGGAGTCGAGCAGCGACAGAAACGAGGCATAGCCGAGGCGCGCCTCGGTCGACGTGATCTCGCGTTTGTGCGCGATGTGAATCGCAGCGATGAGCGCCGCGTGCTCCGCCGCGCGATGATCGAGTTCGTTGAGCGGCGACGTGCCTTCGATAATCCAGACGACGCCCGCGAGTTCGTTGCCGATGCGAATCGGGCAAACCACGCGCGCGCTCATGCCCTTTTCGGGCATCGCTGCAATGCGCAGCGGTTTTTCCGCTGCCCGGATGCGGCGGTTGAGGGCGGAGCGTTCCATTGCACCGACGACATCGAGCGGACTACGCCCATCCTCGAGCGTGCGCCGGCGGACTTCATCCATCTCCTCACGGTATGAAGCGGCCGCCAGTAGATTGCCGGACGGATCTTCGAACGTGACCGACCGTTCGATCAGGTGCGAGAGTTCTTGTGCGAGATCGTCGAGCGTCGCGTCGCGCGCGGCGACGCGCGTGAGCGCGCGGTGAATGTGATCGGAGCGCTCGATCGTGGCGTAGGGTTCGTGCATGACCGCGCGATGCAGCTCTTCCGTGAGCTGCGCAAACGGCACTTCGAACGGAATCTCAATGAGCGGAAGTCGCGAAATCTCCGCCTGCTCGCGGGCCGCCTCCGAAAAATGCTCGACGAACGTCGGCACCGCCATCATGAGCCCGGCGATCTCGCGCGCCGCGAGTTCGGCGACCTGTCGACGTTGCTGCGCCTCGTCCTTTGGCCAGCTGTAGCCGGTCGTCAGAATGAGGAATCCGCGCTTGACCCACGGCAGCGGATCGGGCATGTCTACGACGTGCGACCAGGCGACCTCACGGTCGGTGGCGCCTTCGGCGGCCACGACCGCCGCCGCGGCAAATGAGGGGAGAGCAAGCACGTCGGCCAGCTTCACATGACGCTCCTTGGTGCCCGGACACGAAGAATCGGGCAAAAATTGGTTCGACGGCACGTAGAGGGGCGGCCTGGCGGTGCCGTAGGCTAGGCACATGCAGGCTGTACGCTCCGCGTCAGCCGAGATCGCGCGCCGCCGTTCCGAGAGCGTGCCGCGCGGTGTCGGCTGCGTTCATCCAATCTCCGTCGTTCGCGCCGAGGGCGCCCGCTTGTGGGACGCCGACGGGCGCGAATATATCGACTTTGTCGGCGGCATCGGCGTACTCAATGCCGGCCACGCGAATCCGGCGATCGTCGAGCGCATCAGCGATCAGGCTGAGCGATTCACCCATCTCTGCTTTCAGGTGACGTCGTACGAGCCGTACGTCGAACTCGCGGAAAAACTCAATGCCCTTGCGCCCGGAACGACGCCGAAGAAAACGCTGCTGGTTACGACCGGTTCGGAAGCGACGGAGAACGGAGTCAAAATCGCGCGCGCGTACACCGGGCGCCCGGGAGTGATCGCGTTTCAACACGGCTATCACGGACGCACGTTGCTCGCGCTGTCGATGACCGGCAAAAATGCTCCGTATAAACAAAATTTCGGGCCGTTCTGCAGCGAAATTGCGCACGTGCCCTATCCGCATGCCGCGCACGGCTGGACGACGGAACGCGCATTGGAAGCGCTCGCGGAAACATTCGAGAGCACGCTCTCGCCCGAGCGCGTCGCATGTATCATCATCGAACCGGTCCTGGGAGAAGGAGGATTCGTTCCTGCGCCGGCCGAGTTTCTGCGCGCGCTGCGTGAAATCTGCACGCAATACGGCATCGTGCTGGTGTGTGACGAGATTCAAAGCGGGTTCGGCCGAACGGGACGCTACTTCGCAATCGAACACGCGGGCATCGAAGCGGATATCATTACCGCTGCAAAATCGCTCGCCGGCGGCATGCCGCTTGCGGCCGTCATCGGTAAAGCGGAGATCATGGATGCGCCGGCGCCGGGAGGTCTCGGTGGAACGTATGCGGGTAATCCCGTGTCATGCGCAGCGGCGCTCGCAACGCTCGACTATATGGACGACGAATTCTTCGCGCGTGCAGAGACGATCGGGGCACGCGTTCGTGCAACGTTCGACGATGCGGCGCGGCGGTTTCCGCGCGACGTCTTCGAAGTGCGCGGAATCGGTGCAATGATCGGGATCGAGTTTAACGAAACGGGTAAAGCAATCGTCCCGCGTATCGTGGAGCAGGCACGCGAACGCGGCGTGCTGTTGATGCCTGCCGGGGCGGGAAACGTGATTCGCACGCTGGTCCCGCTCGTCATAGATGATGAAACTCTCGACGAGGCGCTTCGTCGCATCAGCGACGTAATCGACAGTGTCCTCTCGACGCCATAAGGAGCAACAAAATTCTTGAACGCGACAAAGCAGAAGTCTTGGCCTATACGGACCATGTCTTAGAACTGATCGAGTCGGCCTCCATTACACCGGAGGACGCAGCGTGGATCACACGGGAGACCGTAGAGAGCTTCCGCGAGCACATCAATCCCGGTTTCTTGGAATACCGGAAAGCAACGTCGGTGGAACACGCCGCCGCGGCCGTCGAATGGTCGGACGCAGGGCTCAATAGTTATCGCGACGTCGCCGGCAAGGAATATATCGATTGCCTCGGCGGGTTCGGTATCTTCAACGTCGGGCATCGCAATCCGAAAGTCGTAGCCGCCGTCAAGGCGCAACTCGAGCGGCAACCGCTGCACAGCCAAGATCTTCTCGATCCGTTGCGCGCGATGCTTGCTAAAACGCTTTCGATGCTCATGCCTCCCGGTTTGGAGTACGTGTTTTTCACGAACAGTGGGACCGAATCGGTCGAGGCCGCGCTTAAGCTCGCGCGCGCATACGATCCGACGAAGCAAACGATCATCGCGGCGACGAAAGGCTTTCATGGAAAAAGCTTCGGTTCGCTTTCGGTCAGTGCAAAAGGCGAATTCCGCCGTCCGTTCGGTGCGCTCTTGCCGAATATCGAACATTTCCCGTTCGACGATCTCGCCGCGCTGCGCCGAAAGATGGAGCGGTTGAAGATGGTCGGCGAGGACGTCGGCGCCGTTTTGCTCGAGCCGATTCAAGGCGAAGGCGGCGTGAACGTCCCGCACGACAACTATCTTCCCGGCGTGCGCGCGCTGTGCGATGAATTCGGCGCGCTGATGATTCTCGACGAAGTACAAACGGGAATGGGACGTACCGGAAAGATGTTCTGCTTTCAGCACTACGGCGTGCGTCCCGACATCATTTGTCTGGCGAAAGCCTTCGGCGGCGGCGTCGTACCGGCGGGCGCGGTCGTGGGAACAAAGGATATTTTTGCGAGGCTCTTCGATAATCCGTTCTTACACACGACCACGTTCGGTGGGAACCCGCTCGCGTGCGCCGCGGCGACGGCGACGATCAACGTGTTATTGACGGACCGCCTTCCTGAGCGCGCTGCAGTCATGGGCGAACGCATGCTTAAGGGGCTGCGTGAGGCGACGCGGGATTTCCCGGAGTTCGTCGTGGACGTCCGCGGAAAGGGATTGCTGATCGCCATCGAGTTTAACGATCATCGAACCGGATTCGAAATGGGAAAACTCTTGCTCGAACGCGGCGTGCTGGTTTCCGGGACGCTCATCAATGCGCAAGTCGTGCGCATCGAACCGCCCCTGACTATTACTGAAGAACAAGCGGATTATGTCTGCCGCTCGATCGGTGAATCACTTGCCGTTATGGCGCAATCCACGAAGACCAAAACTGGAGTGTAGTTATGGAGACGTTGATCAAACCCGGTGCCGATCCGCAAACGCTGCTCAAGAACGTTCCGCGTTCCGGATCGACGATGCTCATGTACATCGACGGCAAGTGGGCCGAAGCGTCGGACGGTGCGTCCCGCACGTTACTGGATCCCGCAACGGGGGCGCCTATCGCAAGCGTTGCCGAGGGAACCCGTGACGACGCAAAGCGCGCGATTGCAGCGGCGCGCACGGCATTTGACGTTGGTCCGTGGTCGACGATGACCGCGGCGGATCGCGCGCGATTGCTGTTCCGCGTCGCGGACAAGATCGAAGAGTACGGCCGCGAGCTGCAGTACATCGACACGCTCAACAACGGCAAACCGCTGCGCGAGACGGAATACGACGTCGCCGATGCGGCGGGCTGCTTCCGCTATTACGCGGGCCTTGCCACGAAACCGCACGGGCAAACCTTCGACGTTCCCGGACCGTCGCAAAGCTTTACCGTGCGCGAGCCGATCGGTGTATGCGGTCAAATCGTTCCGTGGAATTATCCGTTGCTGATGGCGGTGTGGAAGCTCGCGCCGGCGCTTGCAGCAGGCAATACGTGCATCTTAAAACCGTCGGAGTTGACGCCCCTCTCGGCGTTGCGCCTGGCGACGATTTTCGAAGAGCTTGAATTTCCGGCCGGCGCCGTCAACATCGTGACGGGCGCAGGGCCGGTCGTCGGCGCGGAACTCGCCGAAAATCACGGTGTCGATAAGATCGCGTTCACCGGCGGAACGAAAACTGGACGCTCGATTATGAGCGCAGCCGTCGGGAACTTGAAGAAAGTTACGCTCGAACTGGGCGGAAAGTCGCCCAACGTCGTGTTTGCCGACGCGGACTTCGATACGGCGGTGGATTACGCGCTGTTCGGCATTTACGCAAACGCAGGACAGGTGTGTTCCGCGGGCTCGCGTTTGGTCGTACAGGACTCGATTGCGGACAAATTCGTCGCGGCGGTGGTCGAGCGTGCGAAGAAGATTCGCGTCGGAAACGGCTTCGATCCGAAGACTGAGATGGGACCGATCATTTCGCGAGGGCAGTTAGAACGCGTCGAAGGCTACTTGGCAGCAGGTAAAGACGAAGGCGCGCGTTTGGTGTGCGGCGGCGAGCGTCTTGGCGGTGCGCTCGCGGGCGGCAACTTCATTGCGCCGACGGTCTTCGACGGAACGAATCGCGACATGCGCATCGTGCGCGAGGAGATTTTCGGCCCGGTACTCGTCGTGCAACGCTTCAAAGATGAAGATGATGCCGTTAGTACCGCGAACGACACGATCTACGGACTGGCAGGCGCCGTGTTTACGCAGGACGTCGCAAAAGCGCACCGCGTGATCCGCAGATTGCGTGCGGGCATCACGTGGATCAATACATACCACCCGACTTACAACGAAGCGCCGTGGGGCGGCTACAAACAGTCGGGTATCGGGCGTGAATTGGGAACGTACGGCTACGATGCCTACACCGAAGTCAAGCAGATCAACGTCAACCTCGACGTCGCTCCCTCGGGGTGGTTCGAAGGGTAGCATCGCGGACCGCGCGCGGACGGCGATCGGGCTTCCGAACGCGGTCATCCCGATCTACGGCACGACGTTAGTCGACACGCTCGGCTACACGTTGATGATTCCGTTACTGCCGCAACTCGTGCGGCAGTACCATGCGTCGGACGTGATCGGCGGTGCGCTGCTGAGCATTCCCGCCGTTGCCTCGGCAATCGCGGCCCCGGTGTGGGGCAAACTCAGCGATCGTCTCGGCCGCAAGACGATCATTATGGCGTCGCAAGTGCTCTCGCTCGCCGGCTATTTGCTGCTGGCGCTTTCGCACGCGCTTTGGCTCGTCTTACTTTCTCGCGTGATCTCGGGGTGCGGCGGCGGCAGTCTCGGCGCCGCTGAATCTTTTATTGCCGATGTAACGCGACCGGATCAGCGCGAACGGGCGTATTCACTGTACGGTGCGGTTTTCGGTGCCGCATTCGTGGTTGGTCCCGTGGCATCGGGCGCGTTGCTGAAGTTCGGTGTCGCACTTCCGTTTTTCGTTGCGGCGCTGCTGGAAGTCATCAATCTGATCTTTACGTGGTTCTGCCTGCCGGCAAAAACGAATCTCGAAAAGAAGACGAGCATTCGAAATTCACTTCGCGCTGCGTTTGCGCCGGGCGTTCGCAGGCTTCTGATCAGGCAGTTCCTCTTTATTTTAGCGGTCGTTGCGTATCTTGCGAATTTCGCGCTCTATGCAGATCACGTGCTGCACATGGATCCGAGCAAAGCTTCCTATCTGCTGGCAATCGCTGCCGTGATCGGCGGCGTAACCCTCGTTTTCGTTGTGACACCGCTCTCGAAACGCATCGGCGATGCGCGCCTGTTGCAAGCCGGTCTTGCGACGAGCGTCTTAGCCTATGTTGGACTCGGGTTCGTTAGCAGAGAGGGCGCGTTTCTGGCAGCGATGTCGTTGTGGGCGATCGGCGCTGCGATTGCCGAACCAACCTTGACGACGGTGCTTTCGAATCGTGCGAAGGGCGACGAGCGCGGCGCCATCATGGGCATCAGCGATTCCGTCAATAGCATCGCCATGATCCTCGGACCGACGGCGGGCGCCGCCCTCGTGGGCGGAAACGCGCGAACGCTTTGCCTGCTGCCGGCAGTAGCTTCGGCGGCGGCGTTTGCGCTCGGATTTTTACGCCGCTAAAGCGACACGATTTCGCGCACGTGGAAGATGTGGAAGAAGAGCACGGTTGATCCGAGCGCGAGCGCGGCACCCGCGATCACTTGCATGACCGTGTGCGCCTTCAAGTACACACGTGCCCAGCCGACCATCGGGATCAGAATCCAAAACGGCAGCGTTTGATTGCCGTAGAGCAGCGTGAGCACGACGATCGGCGCCGTGATCCCGAGCGCGTGCGTGCTGATCTTCCAGTAGCGCGTGATGTATTGCACGACCAGCGTCGAGACGGTGTAGGCTGCCATGGACGCGATCATGAGTCGCGGCGCGTGCGTGATCCACAACGTAATCGTTCCAAGGAGATAGAAGACGACGAACGCGCCGAAGACCGCTTCGCGCTCGTGACGCACGGACATATCGAGGTCGGAGATGCGGTCCGTTCCGTAGAGCCAGAAGACGTAGATCATCGGCCCGATCGACGTGAAGAATGTCGATAGCCAGAGCAGACGCCAGAAATCGACCGTATCACGGGCGCTCGCGTGCGCTAATATGACGAAGAGCGCGAGCGATGTCAGAAACGGGTTGAAAACCGTCGAGAGGATGCGCGCGAGGTCGCGCCAAGCCCGGCGGTTTTTGATCGGAACAATCGTCTCGATGGACGGATCGTGCATCGCGCCCCTTAGTTAGGGGTCGCGGAAGCCGAGTTCCTCTGCGAGAACGGCTAAGGGGCCAGTTGCTGCGCGCGAGCCCTTCCCGGTCGCTCGCGCACGCATTGGCGGGGGAGGCTACGGTCGTCGGGCCGAACCCAGGCCGGTCACCATGGTCATTGAACGCGTCAACTCTCCGGCCGACCTCAAAGCGCTAAGCCGCGACGATCTCGACGTTCTTGCCGTCGAAATCCGCGAGCTGCTCGTTGCTACGTGTTCTCGCAACGGCGGCCACCTCGCTCCGAACCTCGGCGTCGTCGAATTAACGATCGCCCTGCATCGCGCGCTTAGCCTGCCCGACGACAAGGTCGTCTGGGACGTTAGCCATCAGGCATACGTTCACAAAATTCTGACCGGACGTCGCGATCGTTTCGGCACGTTGCGACAAGGCGGCGGTATTTCCGGTTTTGCGATGCGTTCGGAGTCGGAGTACGACCAGTTCGGTGCGGGACACGCATCGACGTCCGTTTCGGCAGCGTATGGTATGGCCGTCGCCCGCGATCTCGCCGGGCGTGACGAAACGGTCGTTGCAGTAATCGGTGACGGTGCGCTGACCGGCGGTCTGGCATACGAAGCGCTCAACAACGCCGGCCAACTCAATTCAAATTTCATCGTAATTCTCAACGACAACGAGATGTCGATTGCACCGAATGTCGGCGCCGTCGCCTCGTATTTGTCGGTGCTCCGCGCGAAGCCGTTCGCGCAATTCGTACGCGAAAAAGCGAAAGACGTATTCGGGCACATGCCCTTCGGCGGCGCTGCGCGTAAAGCGTTTGCGTCGGCGGAAATGGGCGCTATCCGTTTCGTTGCGCCCTCCGAAAAAGCAGCGGTGATTTTCGAAGAGCTCGGCTTCCGCTACATGGGACCGGTCGACGGACACAATCTCGATACGCTGATCGATGCGCTTGACACCGCAAAGAATCTGGAAGGGCCCGTGCTGCTGCACGTGCGCACGGTCAAAGGCAAAGGCTACGCGCCGGCGGAGCGCGACGCGCGTACATTCCATGGTGTATCGAGCGCGTTTGATGCCGACACCGGCAAACTCGAAGTTAAACCCGATGCGCGCCCGACGTTCTCCGACGCGTTCGCCTCCGCGCTAATGACGGTCGCGGAAAAGAATCCGAAGGTCATCGGCATTACCGCGGCGATGCCCGACGGAACGAAGCTCTCGAAATTTGCGAAACAATTTCCGGAACGCTTCTTCGACGTCGGTATCGCGGAAGCGCATGCGGTCTGTATGGCTGCCGGCGCTGCGACGAACGGATTGAAACCGGTCTGCGCAATCTATTCGACGTTCCTACAACGCGCGTACGACCAAGTCGTCCACGACGTGTGCGTCCAGAATTTGCCGGTCGTGTTCTGTATGGACCGCGCAGGGCTCGTCGGCGACGACGGCCCGACGCATATGGGTCTCTATGACATCGCCTATCTGCGCACGCTCCCGAATATGACCGTAATGGCGCCGCGCAATGAAGACGAGCTTCTGCCGATGCTCGAGCATGCGCTTGCTCTGAACGCGCCCGTCGCGTTGCGCTACCCCCGCGGTTCGACGAGCGGGCGCCATCTCGACGCGCCGGCACCGATCGAACAGGGCAAGTCCGAAGTGCTGCGCCGAGGCAAAGGCGTCGCCATCCTCGCCCTCGGCAATACGGTCGACGTTGCGCTTGATGCCTACGATTTGCTCGCGAGCGGCGAGTTCGGACGCTCCGACCTCGTACCGACCGTCGTCAACGCCCGTTTCGCCAAGCCGCTCGATGCGGCGCTCGTCGAATCGCTCGTCGCGGACCACGAGGTGATTCTTACCTTAGAAGAACACTCGCTCGCAGGCGGCTTCGGCTCGGCAGTCGTAGAGAGCGTGTCGGATCGGGGACTCGACGTCCGCATCGAGCGCATCGGCATTGCCGACGAGCTCGTACAGCATGATTCGCCGGCCCGCCAACGCGCGCGTTTCGGTCTCTCTGCGCAGCATGTCGCAGAGCGAGTCTCGCGCGTGCTCGAACATAGTCAGGAGATACATCGTTGATTCTCGCCGCCGCTGCGGCCGCCGCCAGCGCAAAACCGCAGATCCAAGTCACGACGGTTCCCAACGCCAACGCATCGCCGCTCGTCGTCAACGCGCCGCTCGCGCCGCAGATGACGCAAACATGGTTTCAAGCGCATGTTGGCTGGGCAACGCACACGATCGCAGCGATCTTTATTATCGCGGCCGTCGCGCTCGTCGTGCTTCTCGCCATGCAGACGACGAAGCAAGAGGGTCTCTCCGGCACGATCGGTGGACGCGTCGAATCCGCGTACGCGCGTCCCGGCGCGGATCAGCAGCTGCAACGGGTCACTGGCTTTACCGCCGTAATCTTCGTGATCACGGCCTTCATTTTATCGCTGACGGGAATCTAGACACCACTTGGGCGCCCTGCTCGACGTAAGAAATCTTCGCACAACGTTTCGTACCGAAGACGGCCCGGTTACGGCCGTCAGCGGTCTCTCTTTCAGCCTCAATTCCGGTGAAACGCTCGGCATCGTCGGCGAATCGGGGTCGGGCAAATCGGTTACCTCGCTCTCCATCATGCGCCTTCTCGCGCGCAACGCGAGCGTGACGAGCGACGGCATTTTCTTCAACGGCGAAGATCTGCAGAAGAAGAGCGAAGCCGAGATGCGGAAGATCCGCGGTCATCAGATCGCGATGATCTTCCAAGATCCCATGACGTCGCTCAATCCGGTGCTATCGATCGGCGAGCAGATCATGGAAGCCGTGCGTTTGCACCTCGGCTACAACCGCCGCGAAGCGCGCGATAAAGCGATCGAAATGCTGCAGAAGGTCCGCATTCCTTCGCCCGAAGCGCGCCTGAACGACTATCCGCACCAATTTTCCGGCGGTATGCGCCAACGCGTCATGATCGCGATGGCACTCTCGTGCAATCCGCAATTGCTGATCGCCGACGAGCCGACGACCGCGCTCGACGTGACGATTCAAGCGCAAATTCTCGAGTTGATGAACGAAATGCAAGCGGAGACCGGTGCTGCGATCATCATGATCACGCACGATCTCGGCGTCGTCGCGGAAGTCTGCAAAAACGTACTCGTGATGTACGGTGGGAACATGGTCGAATACGGCACCTCCGCGGACATCTTCAAAAATCCGAAGATGCCGTATACGCAGGGCCTGCTTTCGTCGTTGCCGCGCCTGGACGCGGCCGGACACGAACGGCTCGTACCGATCAAAGGGCAGCCGCCGAATCTTCTCAACATGCCGCCGGGCTGCGCCTTCTCGCCGCGCTGCGCGTACACGATGCCGATTTGCAGCGAACCCGTGCCGCTGTACGCGTTCGACGACGGGCACGTTGCGCGTTGCTTCCTCTACGACGAGCGCGCTAAAGACCAGCGCCCCGATCACGTCGAGGCCCGAACTGCCCCTGTGGTGGAGCAACCGTGAGTCAACCCCTCGTCGAGGTTCGCGACCTCTACAAATACTTTCCGATCCACGCGGGGCTGTTCTCCCGCCATGTCGGCGACGTCAAAGCAGTCGACGGTGTCGATTTTACGATCGCACCCGGTGAAACGCTCGGCCTCGTCGGCGAATCCGGTTCCGGAAAAACGACGGTCGGACGTTTGATCCTGCGGCTGCTCACCGAATCCAAAGGCGAGATCCGCTTCAACGGCCAGGACGTCACGAAAATGAACGCGTCGCAGATTCGCAAGCTGCGCCGCGAGATGCAGATCATCTTCCAAGACCCCTTTGCATCGCTCAACCCCCGCATGACGGTCGGCGACATCGTCGGCGAACCGCTGCGCATTCACGGTCTTGCGAAGGGCAAAGAGGTCGACGACCGCGTTCGCGAGCTGCTCCAACTGGTCGGCCTGCGCCCCTATCACGCCAATCGATTCCCGCACGAATTCTCGGGCGGCCAACGGCAGCGTATCGGCGTGGCCCGCGCGCTTGCGGTCGATCCGAAGTTCATCGTCTGCGACGAGCCCGTCTCGGCGCTCGATGTTTCGATTCAAGCGCAGGTCATCAATCTGCTCGAAGACTTGCAGCAGAAGTTTGGCCTGACGTACCTCTTCATCGCGCACGATCTTTCGGTGGTCCGCCACATCTCGACGCGCGTCGCCGTCATGTACGTCGGCAAGCTCGTCGAACTCGCGGACCGCAACTCGCTCTACGAAAACCCGCTGCATCCGTACACGCAGGCGCTGCTCTCGGCCATTCCGATTCCGGATCCCGATGCCGAAGTGCGTCGCAGACGCATCGTGCTCACCGGCGATATTCCCTCGCCCGTGAATCCGCCGTCGGGCTGCCGCTTTCACACGCGCTGCCCCGTCGCATTCGATCGCTGCAGGACGGAGGTTCCGGCGTTCAATGAGTACGGAAGCGGCCATTTCGCGGCGTGCCATTGGGTCGAAGAGCACGGCGGCAAAGCGCCAAACTTGACGAACGGCCCGGTTGTCGTAAGCCAATCTTAATCAGCGTATAACCGGCACACGGTACGCTGAAAACCGTGATCGTCGCGCAAATATCGGATCTTCATATTCGACGGCGTGGACATGTGATGCACTACATGCCCAACACAGCCGACTATCTGCGCCGAACCATCGATCGATTGCATCGAATGCATCCCCGGCCGGGCGTCATACTCGCCACCGGGGACCTCGCCGAACGAGGCTCGCCGCACGAGTACCGGCGTCTCAGATCGATTCTCAACCGGCTCGAAATCCCATATTTTTTGGTCCCGGGAAACCACGATGATCGCGAAGCGCTACGGAGAGCATTTCGCGATCATCGTTATTTATCGACGTTCGAAAACCACGCGGGTTATGCGTTCGATGCGTGGCCGCTGCGGATTATCGCCCTCGACTCGACCGATCCGCGGCATATCGGCGGTTACGTCGACCACGAGCGGCTTGCGTGGCTGGACGCGGAACTCTCGGCGCACCCACGCCGGCCGACTATTTTGGCGCTGCACCATCCGCCGTTCCGCACGGGCGTGCCGGCGATGGATGCGCACGGGTTCGTCAACGTCGAGGCCCTGGGCGAGATCGTCCGCGCGCATCCGCAGATTGCGCGCATTATCAGCGGTCACGTTCACACCGTATTGATGCGCCCGTGGAACGGCACTGTCGCATGCACTGCGCCGAGTACGTCGCCCCAATTCGTGATCGGACGGTCGCGCTTGGGAATCGGTGTTGAAGCCGCCGGCATGTTGTTGCACGAGTGGAATTTCAACGCCGAAGTGCGCACCTACATCGCGCGTCTAGAAAGCTCCGACGAACAGCAAATCGCGTAGGAAATGAAAGTAAAAAATGAGGGCGACCGATGTGGTCGCCCTCATTGCTTATCGCCCTAGGAGTTAGGCTGCTTTTTTGCGGCGGCCGCCCTTGCGAGCTGCGCCTTTTTTGCGGCCTGCGGCCTTTTTGCGTCCGCCTGCGGCCTTACGCGTCGCCTTTTTGCGTCCGCCTGCGGCTTTTTTGCGTCCGGCTTTTTTGCGTCCGCCTGCGGCTTTCTTACGTCCGCCGGCGGCCTTTTTGCGTCCGCCTTTGCGCGTCGCTTTTTTGCGTCCGCCCGCGGCTTTCTTACGTCCGCCGGCAGCCTTTTTGCGTCCGCCTGCGGCTTTACGCGTGGCCTTCTTGCGGCCGCCCGCGGCTTTGCGCGTTGCTTTCTTGCGGCCACCAGCTGCTTTACGGCGGCTGGTTTTGCGGCGTGCCTTCTTGGCTTCGCCCATCGTTTCACCATTTACCATGGTATCGGAGTCCATTCATTCCTCCTCGTCCCCCGGGGGACGATAAGCGTTAGTCGGACAGCGCATTACTAAATGCGCTATTAAGCGCACTATAAAGGATTTTCGAAAATCATGCAAACGCGCGCGCACGCACACATGCGCGCACGTGTGTACGCGCGCGTACGCGTACGCGCGTTGGCCCCGGGTCTTGGGGCTGGAGTTTGCCGTGGTCTTGACCCCGGGAGTATACTGAACCCCGTGAAAAAGCCCCTGATCATCGTCGAGTCGCCGACCAAGGCCCGCACGATCAAGAAGTTTCTCCCGGCGCGCTATATTGTCAAAGCGTCGGTCGGGCACGTGCGCGATCTTCCGAAGAGTACGCTGGGCGTGGACGTCGAGAACGACTTCACCCCGAAGTATCTGACGATCAAGGGCAAAGGCGACGTCATCAAAGATCTCAAGAGCGCGGTAAAAAGCGCGAGTGACGTGTACCTCGCGACCGACCCCGATCGCGAAGGTGAGGCGATCGCATGGCATCTCGCCGAACTGCTGAAGCTCGACAATCCGAAACGCATCGAGCTCCACGAGATCACCAAAGACGCGGCGCTCGCCGCGCTCAAGCATCCGCACCAGATCGACATGGATCGCGTAAACGCGCAACAGGCGCGCCGCATTCTCGATCGTCTCGTCGGGTACAAAATCTCGCCGCTTCTGTGGGCGAAGGTCCGCGGCGGTCTTTCCGCCGGCCGCGTTCAATCGGTTGCCGTCCGCCTAATCGTCGACCGCGAGCGCGAAATCGACGCGTTCGTTCCGCGCGAGTACTGGTCGATGACGGCACATCTCTCGACGCATCGCGATCCGGCGCTCGTCTTCCCGGCCGAACTCGTCGCGCGCCGCGGTGAGAAATACGAGATTACTAAAAAGGAAGAAGCGGATTCGGTTCTGGCCGCGCTCGACGGCGCCGACTTCACCGTTTCATCCGTCAAGCGCCGCGAAGTTCGGCGCAATGCGCCTGCTCCGTTTACGACCTCGACCCTCCAACAGGAAGCTTCGCGCAAGCTGCGGCTGCGGGTTCGCCGCACGATGCAGATCGCGCAATCGCTGTATGAAGGCGTCGATCTCGGCGGCGAAGAGGGCACGCAAGGTCTCATCACCTACATGCGTACCGACTCAACGCGCATCAGCGATGCGGCGCGCGACCATGCCCGCGAATATATCGCCGCGAGCTACGGCGAAGAATTCCACGGCGGCCGTCAGCACAAAGTTCGCGAAGGTGCCCAGGACGCGCACGAAGCGATCCGCCCGACGTCGGTCTTCCGTACCCCGGCCTCAGTGTCGCATGTCCTCAAGCGAGACGAACTGCGTCTCTACACGCTGATTTGGGAGCGCTTCGTTGCGTCGCAAATGGCCGCTGCCGTACTCGATCAGACGACGGTCGATATCGCGGCTGGTGAGTACACGTTCCGCGCAACCGGCAGCGTCGTGAAATTCGCCGGCTTCACGAAAGTCTACGAAGAAGGGCGCGACGACGAGGCTGCAGCCGAAGGCGACGCTGCGAAAGCCAACGGCGCTGCAAAGGGCAAAGCCAAAGTCCGGTTACCGGAGCTCAACGAGCGGGATGCATTGGATTGCTCGAAGCTCGAACCGAAGCAGCACTTCACCGAACCGCCGCCGCGCTTCACGGAAGCAACCTTGGTCAAAGCGCTGGAAGAAAACGGCATCGGACGTCCGTCGACGTACTCGACGATCGTCGACACGATTCAAGCGCGCGGATACGTCACGCAAGAAGAACGGCGCTTTAAACCGACCGACATCGGTATCGCCGTCAACGATCTGCTCGCCGAGCATTTCAAAGACATCGTCGACCTAAAGTTCACGGCCGGTATGGAAGGCAGCCTCGATAAAGTAGCCGAGGGTAACGACGACTGGGTCCGGATTCTGCGCGACTTCTACGGTCCGTTCGCGACCGAACTCGAAGAGGCCGAGAAGAAGCTGCCGCGATTGGAAATCAAAGATGAGCCCACGGACGAGATTTGTCCGAACTGCAGCCGTCCGATGGTTATCAAGACCGGACGCTTCGGGCGCTTCATTTCGTGCACCGGGTATCCGGAATGTAAGACGACGAAGCCGATCGTCAAAGACACCGGTGCGAAGTGCCCCAAAGACGGCGGCATGATCGTCGAACGGCGTTCGAAGAAGGGCCGCACGTTCTATGGCTGCGCGAACTACCCGAAGTGCGACTTCGTTTCGTGGGACCGCGTTATTCCGGAACCGTGCCCCGTCTGCGGAAGCTACGTGGTTGCCAAGACGCGCCGCGGCGGCGTCGTGCAACTCGAGTGCTCCGCAAATAAGGAGCACGACGTCTCATCGCTCGCCAAGGGCCAATCCGGTGATGAACCTACCGAGGAACGCGAACTCGCCGAAGTCTAGGTTCGCGTCGCATGGGTGCGGCGTTCGTGTCACCCTGAGCTTGTCGAAGGGGCGTATCGCCGGTATTGCACTAGCGTGCCGGTGAAGATTATAGCGGGGCTATTGCAATGAAACTACACGTTGAGATCTATAAGACCGACACAGGGTTCTGCGCTCATTCGCCTGAGGTGCCGGGCTGCGTCGCAGCCGGTAGCGACTTGCAGGAAACCGAACAACTTATTGCAGAGGCGCTCATGCTGCATCTGAATCTTCGTAAACTCCTACGACTGGACTTTCAAATTTGCGCCTAACGGTCATCGGCGGCGGACTTGCCGGTTGTGAAGCAGCGTGGCAAGCAGCGCAGCTTGGCGTGGACGTCGATCTTTACGAGATGCGGCCGATTCGCAGCGGGCCTGCGCATAAGACGGCGCATCTTGCAGAACTCGTCTGTAGTAATTCGTTGCGCGGTGCGGCCCTCGAAAACGCGGTCGGGTTACTGAAAGAAGAACTCGCGCGTCTCGATTCGGTGATCGTTACCTCGGCGCGCGAAGCGGCCGTGCCCGCAGGCGGTGCGCTCGCCGTCGATCGCGACCGGTTCGCTGCGGCGGTCGAGTCGCGCATTGCATCGCATCCGCGCATTACATTGCATCGGGAAGAAGTGTCCGAGATTCCGCGCGATCGTCCGGTGATCGTCGCGTGCGGCCCGCTTCCGGGTGATGCGCTGCTGCGTGATATTGATGCGATCCTTCGACAAGCTCAGGATGACACGGGGCGGCTGCACTATTTTGATGCGGCTTCGCCCATTGTGTCGGCTGATTCGATTGATGAAACGCCGATGTACCGGAAGTCACGGTATGAAAAAGGCGACGGCGACGATTATCTCAATATCCCACTCGATAAAGAGCAGTATCTGCGACTCTTGAACGATCTGCGGACGCTCGAGCGCCACCAACCCAAAGATTTCGAAGCGCAAACGAAGTACTTCGAGGGCTGCCTTCCCATTGAAGAGATGGCGGATCGTGGCGACGACGTGTTGCGGTTCGGACCGTTGAAGCCGGTGGGCTTGCGCGATCCGCGCACGGGCAAGACGCCGTATGCCGTCGTGCAACTGCGCAAAGAGAACGTCGAAGGAACCGCGTTTAATATCGTGGGCTTCCAAACCCGCCTGTCGTGGCCCGCGCAAAAGGAAGCGTTCGGCAAACTACCGGGCTTAGCGAACGCCGAATGGTTGCGTTTGGGCGTCATGCATCGCAACACGTTCATCGACTCACCGCGGCTGCTCGATTCGCATCTGCGTCTGCGCGGCAGCGCTGCAGTCTATTTCGCAGGGCAGATCACCGGCGCCGAAGGCTACGTCGAAGCGGCCGCGTGCGGCGCGATGACCGGAATTCATGCGGCGCGAGCAATCCTCGGGTTGCCGCCGGTCGAATTCCCGCGCGAGACCGCTTTAGGCGCGGTCGTAGCGCATTTGCAGAATACGGAAACGCATGACTTCCAACCGGCAAACGTCACCTGGGCGCCGTTCCCGCCGCTCCAGCGCAACATCCGCGACAAGAAAGAGCGCCGCCGCTTGATGGCAGAGCGTGCGCTCAATGCATTGGAAGCATTCAGGAGCGAACTCCAGGCGAAGACAATCTTCGCTTAATGTAACGCGGGAAGGAGCTTGCGGAATTGGAGGCTCCAATGTCCGCAACAACCGCCCCGTCAAAAGTTTTCGATCACATTCACGACCGCGAGATCTCGCGCGATCAATGGCTCATCGTGCTGATTTCGGGGATGGGTTTTTTCACCGACGCGTATGACCTCTTCGTTATCGGCGTCGCGTTGAAGCTGATTTCGGCAGAGTGGCATATCGGAACAACCTGGACCGCGATCGCAGGTGCGACTGCGCTTCTCTCCGCTGCACTTGGTTCACTGATCTTCGGCCGAATCGCCGACGTGCTTGGACGCCGCTTCATCTACGGCGTGGAAGTGCTCGTGCTTGCAGCGGGGGCCGTCGCGTCAGCGTTGTCACCGTCGATCGTGTGGCTCGTCATCTTCCGCTTTGTTTTAGGCCTCGGTATCGGCGGTGACTACCCGGTCAGCGCAACCATCGCAAGCGAGTATGCCGGCAAGTTCAATCGCGGTATGCTCGTCAGTCTCGTTTTCACGATGCAGGCGTTGGGATTGATCATCGGACCGCTCCTCGCCGTCGCACTCTTAAGTGCGCACATCAGCGGTGATCTTACATGGCGTCTCTTACTCGGGCTCGGTGCGCTTCCTCCGCTCGCCGTGTTCTACATGCGCCGCCGCTTGAATGAAACGCCACGCTTTCAGCTCATTCAACGCGCGGAGCAGAAGAAACAAGAAGGTGAGAAGGTCAACGTGTGGTCGTTTTCGACGCTGCGTAAGTACCTCGCGGACCGGACGATCGCAAAATGGCTGGCGGGCGTCAGCATCGCCTGGCTCGTCATGGATGTCGCCTACTATGGAAATACTATTTCGAGTCCGCTTATCATCAAGTCGATCGTGCCGCACGCATCGACGCTCCAAAGCACCTGGTACACGCTCATCGTGTTTGTCGTAGCGGCGCTGCCGGGATACGTCCTCGCAACGTGGGGCATGGACCGCTTTGGTCGCAAGCACATTCAACTGCTCGGGTTTGCGATGATGGCGCTATCCTTCATTGCGCTCGCCCTGATCCCGGGCGGAGCAAAGAACACGTGGCCGTTCCTCGTGCTCTTCTGCATCAATTACTTCTTTACGGAGTTCGGGCCGAATACGACCACCTTCATTTATCCTGCGGAGATATTTCCGGCGCGAATTCGCACGACGTGTCACGGCATAGCCGCCTGCGCGGCAAAAATAGGCGCCGCAATCGGCGCGTTCGCCTTCCCGCTCCTGCTTGCGAAATTCGACTTGCCTGGACCGATGATTACGGCCGCCGTGATGGCAATTGCCGGATTATTCGTTACCTGGACGATGCTTCCAGAACCAAACGGTCAAACGCTCGAAGCCGCATCGAAAGACGACCTGCTCGAGGAGAGTCCCGAGGGGCAGGTCCAGCACGCGTTCGCGTAGTGCTATTTGATTGCGTAGGTGATCGTCACGGTCGACGTGACGATCACCGAGGCGTAATCGTCCGGCGATGTCTGTCCTGTCGACGACATCATGAATGTCGAGCTTGCCGGACCGATACCGAAATCCGAGGTACAGCTGTTGTCCGGCGACAATCGCTCTTGGTCGTTCAGCGCTTGAATAGCGCCAAGTTTGACCCCGATCTCACGCGCGATCGTCAATGCTTTCGCGCGAGTCTTCGCGATCGCCGCGACGCGAGCTCGATCCAGCGCATCCGCGCAATCATTCGCTCGAAGCTGTACTCGGCTCATGGAGAACGGGAATTCCGCCGGGCTCGTGGCCGCAGTTGCAGCGCTGACCGAAACGGAGGACATCGAAGGACCGATCCCAGCTACTCCCATCACTTGCTTCGATACGTTCGCAGAGGCGAACCCGGCCTTCGTAAAGCTATCGGCGATCTGCTGCAGTTGAGGCTGAGTCGGAGCGTTGGCCGTTGGCGACATGATGCCGACCGTAATTGTTGCTTCATCGGCCGGCAGCTTCTCGGAGAAGCTTTCCGTCGCGGTGATTCCTCGCGCAGGCCCGGAGGGTTTATTGAACTGCTCGACGTGCACTTGTTGCGCAGCGGCCGCGATGGGCAGCAGACACGCCGTCAGAACCGCGATGAGATATCGTTGCCTCATTTACTTGATCCCGTAGGTGATCGTTACGTTTGAGGTGACGGCTACCGTTACGTAATCCGCGTCGGTGTTATCGCTGCCGGGTGGGAACTGCGCGCCCATCGGTCCGACAAAATACTGCGACATACAACTGCCGTCCGTGTTGACCTGATCGAATGCGCCGGCGTTGATGACGGGTCCGAGCGACACGCCGAGTTGTTTTGCGATAAGGGCTGCTTTTTCGTGCGCGGCGTCGATTGCGTTCGCGCGAGCATTAGCGAGCGGCTTCGCGCAGTCGCCGTTCTTTAATTCAACGCGAGCCGAGTTTAATCGAACGTTGTTCATACCCGCCACCGCCGCGCCGACCGTAATGACGGCGGAAGCCGCACGGACGTTGAGCGAGCCTTGGTTGTTTGTGGAGGAGACATCGAGCGTGATCCGCGCTGACGACGCGGGAATGCGTAGAACCGAGGAGCCGTTGACGGTGATCCCGCGCCCGTTGGAGCCCGCCGGTTGTACGGCGCGAAGCGGCGCAGCGGCTTGCGCTCCGACGGCTACAGGCGAAAATGCAAGAGCAAGGAGAACAAGCGTCTTCTTCATCGCGCCCTTCTTTGAAGTATAGAGCGAGCGAGCCTTTCTTGAAACTCTCGAACGTCCTTTCGGGTAACAGCGTGACGATATGAGAATTCGATCGACGACGATCGTTGCCGTCCGCCGCAACGGCGCGTTAGCAATTGCAGGCGACGGCCAGGTTACATTGGATAAGACGATCGTCAAACACAGCGCGCGCAAAGTGCGCAAAATTGCGGGCGGCAAGGTCGTGGCCGGTTTTGCCGGCTCGGCTGCGGACGGCATCACGCTGCTCGAGAAGTTCGAGAACAAATACAACGAATTCAAAGACGTCACGCGCGCAGCCGTAGAGCTTGCAAAAGACTGGCGTCAGGATCGCGCCTTGCGGCGATTGGAAGCGCTGCTAATCGTCGGTACGCCCGAACATCTTTTCGTTCTCTCGGGCACGGGCGACGTGATCGAGCCCGATGAAGGCATCGCTGCGATCGGGAGCGGCGGTCCGTACGCTCAAGCAGCAGCGGCAGCCCTCGTGCGCAATAGCGATCTATCCGCGCAAGAGATTGCGCGTAAGGCGCTCGAGATTGCCGGGGAGATTTGTATCTACACCAATAGTGACATCACCGTGGAGACCCTGTAATGACGGCCGTAAGCGAAACGACGAGTTTGACGCCGCGGCAAATCGTCGAAGCACTCGATAAGTACATCGTGGGCCAGGCGAACGCCAAGCGAGCCGTCGCCGTCGCCCTGCGCAACCGGTACCGGCGCGCGCGCGTGCGTGAAGATTTGCGCGAAGAAATCACGCCGAAGAATATCTTGATGATCGGACCGACGGGCGTCGGCAAAACCGAAATCGCGCGACGGCTTGCCGGTCTCGTCGGTGCGCCCTTCGTCAAAGTCGAAGCGACGAAATATACCGAAGTCGGCTATGTCGGCCGCGACGTCGAATCGATGGTGCGCGACCTCGTCGAAGCGGCAGTGCGTATGGTGACGGAAGAACGCCGTACCGAAGTTGCGGATCTCGCTGAGAAACAAGCCGTCGAGCGTATCATCGACGTGTTGCAGCCGGAAACGGCCCAGCGTCAGCCCCAAGGCGGAAACAATCCGTTTGCCGCAACGTTGGGCTCGATTTTCGGGAACAACTTCCAGCCGACGCAACCGCCTCCGGCGCCTCCGTCGGCGCCGCAGAGCGAGCTGCAACGTATCCGCGAGCAGACGCGCAGCGAAATCGAGAGCGGCTTTTACGACGTCCGCTTGATCGAAATCGACGTCGAAGAAACGCCGACTTTACCGATCGGCGTGATCGGCGGCGGTATGGATCAAGGCGGCATGGGCGGCGGCGATCTCGGTGAGATGCTCGGCGGTCTGATGCCGAAAAAACGCAGCAAGAAGCGCGTCACGGTCGCTGAAGCGCGGCGCATCTTCGCGCAAGAAGAAGCGCAGAAACTCATCGACATGGATGCCGTGAAACGCGAAGCACTCCGCCGCGCGGGCGAAGACGGCATTATCTTCATCGACGAAATCGACAAGGTTGCCGGACGCGAAGGTTCGCGCGGACCCGACGTTTCGCGCGAAGGCGTGCAACGCGACATTCTCCCGATCGTCGAGGGCTCGACGGTTACGACCAAACACGGATCGATTAAGACCGATCACGTGCTGTTCATTGCTGCAGGCGCATTTCACATCAGCAAACCGTCGGATCTCATTCCTGAACTGCAGGGCCGTTTTCCGATTCGCGTCGAGCTCGATTCACTCACTGCCGACGACTTCAGGACGATTCTCACGAAGCCGAAAAACGCACTGATCGAACAGTACAAGGCACTGCTCGGCACTGAGGACGTCACGCTCGAATTCACCGACGATGCGATCGCTCAGATCGCGACCTTCGCCATGCAGGTCAACGAACAGAGCGAGAACATCGGCGCCCGCCGTTTGCACACCGTGCTCGAGCGGCTGCTCGAAGGCGTCAGCTATGACGCGCCGGAAACCACAGGCACCGTCAGGATCGACGGCGCGTACGTACGCGATCGCTTGCAAGACGTCGTTCAGAATGCCGACCTGTCCGGGTACATCCTCTAAGTCGCATGCTGAAACGCACGCTCTTCGCAGCCGGCGTCCTTGCCGTGATTGGTCTGGTAGCCTGCAATGGGAACCCGAGCGCCGTTCCGACGCCCGGGCCAACGTGCAATCCCAACGTCACATCGCAACTCATCTATCCGGCACCCGGCGCAACGAAAGTTCCAGGAACGATTTCCGAGATCGTCGTTGCCGTGAGTTCACCATTACCGGCGAACGAATACAATCTTCAGCTTACAAATACGGCAAACACCGGAAACGTCGCGCAGACTGCAAATTTGTTGGTTGTCATTCCGGCGAGCCAATTGCCGGCCGGGTCTGCGCCGGCGACGATTCCGAATCCAACGTACGAAGCGGTCGGATTGGTCAATTCACTCTACGTGAATTTCAACCCGGGGACCCAGTTGCAGGCCGCGCTCAACGTCCCGAGCTCCAGCTGCACGGCGATGAACATTCCGGGCGGAACGTTCACGCTACAATAGGGGAAGCAACCAACGAAGCGCTAGCCCTCGCATAAGTGTAAATTGCATCTACGTGAGGGTTAGCGCTTATTCCAGCCCTCGTTTTTTCATTACGGTGATTTAACGTGCGCCGATGCGCGCGGTGTATTGCTGCTTTTGCGAGGTGCGTTCATGCTTAGACTCAACAGGGTCATGGCGGGTTCACTGACCCTTGCCATGGCCCTGGCTGCATGCAGTGGCGGAAGTTCGTCGCTGCCTTCAGCCGGATCGTCAACGTCTTCATCACAAGGTCTTACGGGGAACAACCCCGCGTCTACGGCGCAAGCGGTCTCAGTTCCGATGACTCGCGGCCGTCTTGCATATTCGGATGCGGGACGCCGCGGCGCATCGTCGCCGGTCACGGTCGCGATCGTGCTCAATTACAACCATCAGGCGGAGCTGGATGCGTTCATCGCGCAGCAGAGCGGAGCGCACGGCGGACACCAATTCCTCACGCCCGCTGCATTCAACGCGTACTACGCCCCCACGGCGCAGCAAGAACAAGCCGTGCTGACGGCCCTGCAGCAGGCCGGGTTCACGATCACGAAGCGGTACTCGAACCGCACGGTGATCGACGCGTCGGCCCCCAGCGCAACCGTCGAGCATTTCTTTAGTACGGAAATGCACAACGTGAATCAAGGCAAGTACGGCCTCCGGTTCGCGAACTTGAAACCGGCGACGATTCCGTCGTCGATCGCGCAGTACGTGCATACCGCTTCGCTCAGCAACGTCGTCATCGCCGAAACGCAAGTCGATCAAGACGGCGGTGTAACGCGTTCGCAAATAAACGTGCAACCCGGCACGAAGCCGGCCGGTGGATCGCCGGGCAAAGAGTTGCCGGAAGCAATGCGCACGATGGCATCGGGATGCTCGGGCCAATTGCTGCTTAACCCCGGATTTGAATCCGGAAACGTTGATTGGACTACGACGTCGGGGGTCATTACGAACTACTCCCCCTACGCGTATCAAGGCAATTGGTTTGCGTGGCTCGACGGCTACACGTCGCCGGAAACGGATTATCTCCAGCAGACCGTGTCGATTCCGGCCGGCTGTACTGCGACACTGACGTACTATCTGTACATTGGAAGCAACGAGCCGAACTCGGCGATCGACACGCTGAAGCTCACGGCAAATGGTACGACCGTACAGTCGTTCTCGAACGTCAACCAGACCAACGGCTACTACGTGAAGCAAACCGTCAATCTGTCGTCGTACGCGGGCCAGAGCACGACGTTGAAGTGGACCTCGCAACAAAACGGCGGCTACGAAACGGACTTCTTCATCGACTCGACCGCGTTGACGCTCAGCGGCGGCACATCGACTCCGACGCCGTCACCAACGCCCACTGCAAAACCGACGCCGACCCCGACGCCGCATCCGACGTCAACACCGACGAGCACGCCGGCTCCGACACCGACGCCCACGTCAACGCCGGCTTCCGGTTGCAATGGTGCTGCGGCGCTCAACGGTCCGCTTTCGAATTCGAGCGGTACGCTTGCAACGGGCGTTGCGAAGCCGTTTGACTTCCCCGTGCAGCACGGCTGCAACGGCGCGGGTGAAACCGCCGCCGTCATCATCGACGATCCGGTCAACACAAGTTACGTAAAGACGTATCTCTCGGCAGCCGGCGTCACGCAAACCGGCACGATCACGAATGAAGCCGTCGACGGCGGCGGCAGCGGCGACGATCCGGAAACGGATCTCGACGTGCAGACCATTTCGGGCCTCGCGCCCGGCGCCAACATCATCGTCTACGACATGGGATCGCTGACCGATCAAGCCATCGAAGACGCCTACAATCAGGCGTTGACCGACGGCAAGGCCGTCGCTGTCAACTCGTCGTTCGGCGGATGTGAATCGAGCGATACGCCGTTCGAATCGGCGACGAACTCGATCGCGCAACAAGGCGCCGCGGAAGGCGTCGAATTCTCGGCCTCCTCCGGCGACTCCGGATCGAACGAGTGCGGATCGAACAACAATGCCGAGGGCGTGAGCGCACCGGCGGGCGATCCGTACTTTACGTCGATCGGCGGCGTGAACTTCGCGTACAACAGCTCGGGCGTGCTGACGTCGGTGACGGCGGGCAGCTCGACGTGCGGCAGCGCGAGCGGCATGTGCTACGGCGGCGGCGGCGTCTCGACGGTCGTCGCGCTCCCGAGCTGGCAGAGTGGCATCACCGGCATGATCGCGTCGGGCCGCAATCAGCCCGACATCTCGTTGCCGTTCGACCCCGTCGCCGTCTATACAGGCGGCGCTTGGGGCGAGTACCTCGGCACGTCATGGTCGTCGCCGGCGTCGGTTGCGCTGTTCCTCGAAGCCGACCAGCTGCACGGGACGAAGCTCGGCTGGCTGAACTCGACGATCTACAGCCTCTTCCAGTCGACCGGTTATAACAGCTACTACACGCCGTGCACGTCGGGCAACAATATTGCCTACTCGTGTAACGCCTCGCACTACAATCAAGCTGCCGGCATCGGCACTCCCAAGGGCTGGGCCCTCGCGAACGCGCTCTAAGCCGGAGCCTCGAACGCAGAAACGGCCGGCGGTTCGTACCGCCGGCCGTTTCGACAAATCCGGGCATGAAGGTTCGCCTCGTCGTGTAAAATACAGGTCCCATGCCCTACATCCGCGAGATCATCACCGACGGCCATCCGACGCTTCGGAAAGTCGCCAAGAAAGTGGACCCGAAAGAAATCTCGGATCCTCTCTTCCAGCAGTTAATTGACGACATGTTCGAAACGATGTACGCAGCGCCCGGCGTCGGGCTCGCCGCGCCGCAGGTCAACGTTTCCAAGCGAATGTTCGTCATGGACGTGCAGGAAGACGAACACGAACCGGCTGTCGTGATCAACCCGAAGATCGAACTTGCTGAAGAGGAAGTCGAGATGACGGAAGGGTGTTTGTCGGTTCCGGGTTATGTCGGCGAGATCACGCGCTTTCGTAAAGTCGCGGTGAGCGGCCTCGACCGGAACGGACAGAAGATTCGTCTCGAAGGCGAAGGCTTATACGCGCAGTGCTTGCAGCACGAAATCGATCACCTCAACGGCGTGCTCTATATCGACAAAGCGAAGAACATTCGCCTACCGCAAACCGAAGAAGAGCACGGGGTCGCAGAAGCCGCTCAAGCCGAAGCGATTTAGCATTTGCGCACGCTGTTTTTCGGTACGAGCGCGTTTGCCGTACCGAGTCTGCACGTGCTCGCCGCGCGAACGAACGTCGCGGGAGTCGTCACACAGCCGGATCGCCCGGCAGGACGCGGCCACAAACTTCAGCCCACGCCGGTAAAATCGGCTGCGCTCGATTTAAGTTTGCGTGTGTACGAACCGGCGAAGCTCAAAGCATTTGCGCGTGAGATCCAGGGTGAATCGTTCGATCTCTTTGCCCTTGCGTCGTATGGACGCATCTTGCCGCAGGCGCTGCTCGATCTTCCGAGGCTCGGCGCGCTGAACGTGCATCCGTCGCTCCTGCCGCAGTATCGCGGCGCAACGCCGATTCAAAGCGCGTTGCGTAACGGCGACGCGGAAACCGGCGTGACGATCATGCTGATGGACGCGGGAATGGACACCGGCGATATCGTGTTGCAAGAACGCGTGCCGATCGAACCGGACGATACGTACGGCACGCTCCACGACCGCTTGGCCCTCTACGGCGGTGAATTGCTCGGCGAGGCACTCGATCTCGCGGCGAAAGGCACGTTACTCCGCCGCGCGCAAGCCGGAGAACCGACGATTACGACGCCGATATCCAAAGACGATTTGATTCTCGATCCGTCCTGGCCGCCGGAGCGGATCGTTGCGGCGGTGCGCGCGTTTTCGCCGCAGCCCGGCGCGCGGATGGACGTCGAGGGTGAAACGATCAAAATCGTGCGCGCGCACGTCGACGGCGGCGCGCTCGTGCTCGATGAGGTGATTGCGCCGAATCGAGGACGGATGAGCGGCGAAGCTTATTATCAATCGCGTCGCGATCGTGAAAATGTATGAACGCACGGGAAGTAGCGCTGCAAACTGTTCGCGATGTGTTTCCGCAAGCCGGTTCGGGACCGGAGCGCAGCGCGCAAGAAGCGCTCGATTATCGCGCCCGCAAAGCGGATCTCTCCGCGCGCGATCGAGCGTTCGCGACGGAACTCGCATACGGCGCGATCAAGATGCGCCGCGCGCTAGACTGGTATCTCCATCCCTTCATCGGCGATCGGGCGCAACAACTGCCGCCGGTTATTCGCGAGATTTTGCGTCTCGCCGTCTTCGAACTCGTGTACACCAAACCCGACGAACATGCAACGGTGTTTGAATTCGTCAACCTCGCAAAGCGCCACGGCCATCGCGGCGTCGCCAATCTCGTCAACGGCGTGCTCCGTTCGTTTTTGCGCGAACGGCCGCACGAACCGATGCGGGAAGATTTCGAGAGCGACGACGATTATCTCGGAACGCGCTACTCGCTGCCGACGTGGATCGTGCGTCAATGGCGCGCGACGTTCGGCGATCGCGTCGAAGAGATTTGCGCGGGCGTGAACGAGCCGGCGCGCACGTCGATCACGGTCAACACGCTCAAGACGCAACCACAGGAAATTGCGGAGCGCTTTCGCGACGCTGGTGTCCACGCAGACGTATCGCCGTTCGTCACGGAGTCGCTTGCCCTCGATGACGGCGGTTATGCGCGTCGCAACGAGACGTCTGCCGCAGGCGCGTGGTGGATTCAGTCCGAGAGCAGCGCAATGCCGGCCGACGTCCTCAATCCGCAGCCGGAAGAAGCGATCCTCGACGTCTGCAGCGGACGCGGCAACAAAGCGCTCCAAATCGGAGAACGGCTCGCAGGCGACGGATCGATGCTCTGTATCGAGCTCGACGAACGCAAGGCAGCGACGCTGCAGCAACGATTGGAGCAAGCAGGGGTGCCGGCAGGCGTGATCGTCGGAGACGCGACGACGGAGCTTTTGCGTCCGGAGCAGCGATTTGACCGGATCTTGATCGACGCGCCTTGCTCGGGCATCGGGATCCTCGGTCGTCATCCCGAGGCTCGGTGGAAGAAGCAGCCTAGTGACGGCGAACGTCTTTCCCGGACGCAACGCGCGATTCTTGACCGGATCGCGCCTGCCGTTCATGAAGGCGGCGCGCTGGTGTACGCCGTGTGCTCTACGGATCCGCGGGAGACGATCGAAGTCGTTGAATGGCTCCGCCGTCATCACAATTTTGAACGCGGCCTTATCCCCGCGCGCTACGAATCGTTGCTTACCGATGATGGCGACGTACTCGTGGCGCCGGGAATTGGCGGCCGCGACGGTTTCTTTATCGCGCGTTTGGAGCGCCGGTAGTATACTGCCGGTACGTTGTTTACTGTGAGCTGGTTCGCGCGCATAGAACAAGCCTGCGCTGCGTTTATCGAGCGGACGTTTGCTAAGACGTTCCCGAGCGATCTCGAGCCCGCGCAAGTCGCGCGGAAGCTGGTCGCGACCATGGAGGCGCGTACTCGCGGTGAGGACGGTCACCTGCTCGCGCCTGGTTCGTACCTGGTCTACATGAACCCCGAAGACTTCGAGCGCCTTGCCGAACACCGCGCTTATCTAGAACGTGAGTGGGCCGAGTTGCTGCGCGATATGGCCGCGCGCGTCGGCGTGTACTTCTTCGACGGCGGCCCGAAGGTCGAGATGATGGCGCGTCCCGGAATTCCGCTCGGGATGGTCGACGTCAGCGTAGCAAGCGACGTCACGATTTCTATTCCCAACGCGCCCCCACTGACGCCGCCGAAGCGTTATCATTTACGTATGATGAAAGGCGTGCCGGCGTACGGTGTCTACTTCATCGACGGCGTCGCTTCGATCGGCCGAAATGAAGACAGCGACATCTTTCTCGTCGATCCGAGCGTGTCGCGCGCCCACGCGTCGGTACAGGTTGAGAGTGAGGGCGTCGCGGTTACAGATCTCGGCTCGACGAACGGCACCTTCGTCAACGGCGAGCGCATCACGGGGAGCCGCCGCTTGGTTTCCGGGGATATCTTGACGTTCGGTAACACGCAGATGCGCCTGGAGGCACGGGAATGAACGTCGCGCACGCGCGCGTCGGATCGCTCGAGATCGTCGCGGCACTTTTCGCCGTCGCGATCGTTGCGGCGCGTCCGCGTATCCGCGTTGCGGAAGAAGCGGGCATGTTGACGCCGGTGCAAGCGCACCTGCGCGTGCTCGAAGTGGGCAACATCCGTGAATTCGAAGGAACGTGTCCCCTCGTCATCGGGCGCGGCTGCGACGTGCAGCTCGTACTCGCCGACCCTGAGGTGAGCCGTCGCCACGCGCGTCTCGAGACCCAAGATGGTACAGTGTTTCTCCGCGATCTCGAGAGCAGTAACGGCACGTTCCTCAATGGGCGCCGGTTGACCAGTGCCATCGAGTTGCGCGAGGGAGACGAGGTCGATGTGGGTACGACACGGCTGGTCGTGGAGAAATTACGTCCATGGACGTAGCGATTCGTGGTGATCGTGCGTCGTGTTTGTCGTTGCAGCTTGGGACGCGTTCGTGGCTCTTTGCCGTCGCGCGCGGATTCGGTACGATCGAGGGCGTTGCTGCAGCGCCCGCGACGCTCGTACGCGTGCGCGGAGAATGCGAACGGCGCTTAAAAGGCGAGCGATTCCGGCGCGCCGTGGACCGCCCGCAAGCGGCGGCTACGGCAGTACTCGGCGTGCTCTCGCGCGTTAACGGCGACATCTTTTCACGCAGTGCTTCGCACGACGACTACGTCACCGCAGGGTGCTCGCTGACCGCGACGCTCGTCGTCCGCGGACACGCCTACGTGATTCATAGCGGCGGAACCGCGGCGTATCTCGCGCATAAAGGCGAGGTGACGGCGTTGACCGCCGAAGACGCCCTCGAATCTGCGACGCCGCTGCTTTCTCGTGCGCTCGGCGCGGCAGGTTCGCTCGATGTCTCGGTGTCGAGCGTCGCGGTTGATTCCGGCGACGTGATGATTTTGATGGGACACCGTGTGCGCGGTGAAGTCGACCGGCGCGCGCTGATCGCGCATGTCGAAGAAGCGGGCGCCAACGAGCACATGCTCGTGGTACGGTTCGACGACAGCGATCGCGCCATGGATGAAATTGTAACGGCGGTGAAATCTCCGTTGCCCTCGGATCCGCGCATTCAGAGCGCCATTGGAACTTTGACGTTCGTTCTTGGAGTGTTGTTGACGACCGCGTGGCTCAGGTAGGACTCATCGCGCGGCGCGCGATCACCGTCGCAATCGCTTTAGCGATTGCCGCATTTTTCTTGTCGTTCGCTCCGGCTGGAACGCTACAGCCCGCATGGCTGCCGGTTGTGCTTGGCGTGCTCGCCGTGTCGTGGATCATGTGGCAGCCGCTCAATGCCGTACGCGACGACGTCATTCCCGCAATGGCCATCGTGCTGGCCGCACTCGGTCTCATGTTGGTCGCCCGGCTTTCGCCCGATCTCGCACAGCGGCAGCAGTGGTGGCTGCTCGTTTCTTTCGTGCTCGCCATCGGATTCGGTCCGCTCTTCACGCGTTTCCGCGCGTTTGCCGCCTATAAGTATTTGTGGGTGGTCGGCTCGTTGTTGCTCTTCGTCTTGTTACTCGTCTTCGGACAAGAGGTCAACGGCGCGCGACTCTGGATTCCGATCGGTCCGATTCAGGTCGAACCGATCGAGTTCATCAAACTCTTCATCGTGTTCTTTCTCGCTGCGTATCTCGCAGAAACCGCCGATGTCATTGCGAATTCGCGTCCGTGGTCGGTGCGCGCGAATCTGCGCTATTTGGGCCCGTTGTTCTTAGGATGGGGCGGCTCGATGGCGATTCTCGTCGTGCAGCGCGACCTCGGCATGGCGACGCTGTTGCTTGCGACCTTTGCCGCGCTCTTGTACGTTGCAACGCGCCGCATCGATCTCGTACTCGGCGGCATCGTGGTGTTCGCGCTCGTTGCGTTTTGGGCGGTACATCACTATCCGTACGTGCAGACGCGTATCGCGGTGTGGAACGACCCGTTCAGCGACCCGCTCGGCGCGGGCTATCAATCGTCGCAAGCGTATTACGCGCTTGCTGCGGGTGGTCTCTTTGGGACGGGCTTTGGGTTAGGACATCCCGGGTTCATTCCGGACGTTGCGACCGACTATGTGTATGCGGCGTATTCCGAGGAATTCGGACTGATCGGCGCATTCGCGGTCGTTGCCGTCTTTCTCGTGCTCGTGCGACGCATGCTGCGCGCAGGTGCGCAACAGCCGGATTTATATGCGAAGCTGCTTGCGGTTGGTATGGGTTCGACCCTCGGGTTTCAGGTCTTCATCATCATCGGCGGTGTCATCGGTCTCTTTCCGTTGACCGGGATTACGCTGCCGTTTCTCTCCTACGGCGGCAGTTCGCTCGTTGCAAACTTTCTGCTCATCGCACTCGTTTGGGCGTTGAGCTCGCGTCTATGCGCACCACAGCAATCTCCCTCACCGTCATCGCCTTAGCGCTTGCGGCGATTCTCGGCGGTTACGCCAGCGGTCAGGCGGGTGCGCATCCGCCGCAGATCGTCGTACTGCATCCCGTCGCATCGCCCAGCGTGCACGCAGTCGCACATGGATATTCGGACAGTCCGATCGTCGATCTGTTCTCGAGCGACGATGTTGTCATCGACCGTGCGCAGACGGCGACAAGTGCATGGTTTCCGGAGCGCCTTTCCCTCGTCATCGGACTCTGCGGAGATTCGGCGGCGCTCGAAGGAGAGTTTCTGAAGCTTGGGCTGCCGCTGGCTATCGATCTCGATCCGCGCGGCGCGGAAGCAGAACGTGTTGCCCGGTACGTCAACGCCCAAGGACTTGCCTTATTGATCCACGCGGGATCACCGCCGGCGCCTTCGACCCTCGCCGAATTGTCGAAGCGGTTTGGTCACATTGACGGTATTGCATCCCGATCGTCCTCCGGAATGGCGAGCGCGTTACGCGGAACCGGACTCTTGTATTTCGATGAACGCGGAGATGCAGATGCGCATCCCTTTCTCGTGAACGGAGTCCGTTTTATTGCGCGCGATGCGACGGTCGACGACCGCTCGTCTCCGAGTTACATCTCGTTCATGCTTGGCCGCGCGGCGATGCGCTCCGAGCGCGAAGGCCGCATGGTCGTACTCATGCGTCCCATGCCGAACTCCCTCGCCGCATTGACGAACTTTCTCGGCACGAGGAGTGCAGAAATCGTGGCGCTAACGCAACCACGCTAGTTGTTATCGGAGAGTGAAAGGAGCATCCAGGTTCATGGGGCGTTTCACCAAGATCGGCATTCTCTCGCTCGCAGCACTGCTTGCGCTCGGCGCGTGTTCAAAAGGCAGTCAATCGACGTCAACCACGACGACGACAACCGAGCAAGGCGGGTCTGCGGCACCGGCGGAGACGGCAACGGCCGCGGGAACCGAGAGCGCGATGAGCAACGCTGCGTCGCCGGCCGCAGGGGCCGCGAACGGTGCAGTCGCAAGCGACGGCGCGAAAGTCTACCAAACGAACTGTTCGAGTTGTCATCAAGCGAGCGGTCAAGGCGTTCCGGGCACGTTCCCGCCGCTCGCGGGCAATCCGGCGGTCTCGGGTGATGCAACGAAGGTCATTCACATCGTGAAGTTCGGATTGAACGGCAAAGTCGACGTGAAAGGAACGTCGTACAACGGCATGATGCCGGCGTGGGGACAACAACTCTCCAACGGCGATATTGCCGCCGTAGTTACCTACATTCGTTCGTCATGGGGAAATAGCGCCGGAGCGGTTACCGAAGCCCAAGTTGCCGGCGTCACGAAATAACCTTAGCCGAACCGAACGCTCAGCATCGACACGGAGCCGCCGTCGATACCTTCAACGGGAAACGTCACGTTGTCGTCATCGCTGGAGGCTCCCATCGCATAGAGCAGCGGGAGATAATGATCCGGCGTCGGCGCCGCTAATTGCGCGTCGCGGCCCAGCGCTTCGTAATGAATAAGCGGCTCGAACTCTCGCGCTGCGAGCAGCGCGCGCGCTTGCGCCTCGAAACGCAGCGCCCAGTCGAACGGCTCCGCGGGGTGACGGCCCCAGGCATACGCGTGCAAGTTGTGAATGATGTTGCCGCTCGCGAGAATGAGCACGCCTTCGTCGCGAAGCGCGCGCAGGCGCGTTCCGAGATCGTAGTGAAACGGCGGCGCTTGCGTTTCGTCGATGCTAAGCTGAAGAACCGGAATCGATGCGTCGGGGAAAAGGTGGCAGAGCACCGACCAGGTGCCGTGGTCGAGTCCCCACGATTCATCGCCGCGAACGCTCGCCGGCGCGAGCAGTGCCGTTACCTCACCAGCAAGCCCGCGGTCGCCAGGTGCGGGATATTGTATTTGATAGAGATCGCGAGGAAAGCCGCCGAAGTCGTGAATCGTTCGCGGATAGTCGTTCGTCGTGACATGGGTGCCCGGAATGTACCAGTGCGCGGAGATGGAAACGATTGCACGTGGTCGCGGCAGCGAGGCACCGATTGCACGCCAAGTGCGCGTGTACGCGTTGTCGTCGAGCGCATTGAGCGGATTGCCGTGCCCAAAGAAAAATACCGGCATGCGAGCCATGCTCTGTGTTACCCGCGGCGGCTTCGTCGCGCCTGCGGGAAATCGGCTTTTCCGTGGCGCAACGGGGTGAGTACGGAGGTGTACGGATGAAAGACGACTCGCAGAATCGTACGCGTGCGGACGCGCTCAAACAGATCGTTCTGCTCCCTGCGCTCGCTGCAGCGCTCGCAGGCGGCGCGTTGCCGGCCGTTGCGGCAGATAACAAGAAACAGTTCAAATATCAGGACAAGCCGGGAAAGAACGGCGAAAAGTGCAGCACGTGCAGCCTTTTCAAACCGCCCTCGAGTTGCTCGGTTGTCACCGGAAAAATCAGCCCCAACGGCTGGTGCGTCGCATGGTCTAAAAAGTAACCTTCATCGCATTCATTTTGGTCGAGCCGGCCTACGGTTAAGAACCGTAGGCCGGTTTTTTCGTCGAGCCGACAACGACCGTAGCGCCGAACTCTTCCGAAGAAACAACATCGGTTTGGAAGCCGTTAGAGGCAAAGATCTCGACGGTTTTTGGTGCTTGGTGTGCGCCGGTTTCGATCAAGAGATGACCATCGGCCGTGAGCCAGCGTGACGCGCCTGCAGCAATCTTACGCGTTACGTCCAGCCCGTCATGACCGCCGTCGAGTGCAACGAGCGGCTCGTGGAGGCGTGCCTCGGCCGGCAACAACTCGATCTCGTTGCTGGGAACGTACGGTGCGTTCGCAACGATCACATCGACGCGCCTCTCGAGCTGCGCCGGCAACGGCTCGTAGAGATTACCGATGTAGACATGTGCCTGAGGAAGATTTTCCCGCGCGCAGCGCACCGCGGCGGATTCGACGTCGACTGCATACAGTTCCAGACTATCGAACGCGCTACCGATCGTGGCGCCGATTGCGCCATTCCCGCAGCACAGGTCGAGGAGAACGCAAGGCCGTCGTCCGTTCTCGCGCGCGAGCTCGGTAGCGGTATGCGCGAGCAGTTCGCTGCGGCGGCGCGGGACAAAGACGCCGGGCTCAATGCGCAGGCGCATTCCGCAGAACTCAACCCACCCGACGACATGCTCGAGCGGGATGCCGCCGGTGCGCCGATCGAGCATGGCAACGAGCTCGCTGCGCGATGCCGCGGAGGCGATGAGGAGGCGTGCCTCCTCGTCCGCGAAGACGCAGCCGGCCGTTCGAAGCTTTGCAACGATCTGCGCGAACGCTTCGCCGGAGAGAGCAATCATCGTCATCTGCCTTCGAGCAACGGCCGATATTCTACCTATGAAGTCGGTCTTGATGCGCTTTCTGGCCGGGCTTGTAGCGTTCGGGGCGGCGAGTGCAGCACTCAAGTGGCTGGCGGTGTTTCCGACCTACCGGCTGAGCATCTCGTCGTTGCCGGGAAACCATCTGGCAGCCATCGTGCTTGCGGTGATGTGGTGGCTCTCACTAGCCTGGCTCGTGCCGATTGCGGCGGATCTCGCGCTGCAGCGAATGTTCACGAAAGCCGGGCGACCGCAAACGCGCAAGATCGTCGGCGACTTGACCGGAATCGTGGCATACTTTGCGGCAGCCTGCGCGATTGCTGCGTTTGTCTTCGATTTTCCCGTCAATACCGTCTTCGCGACCTCGGGAATTATCGCGATCGTCATCGGTCTCGCGTTACAGAACACACTCGCCGACGTCTTTTCCGGCATCGCGCTCAATCTCGAACATCCGTATCGAATCGGAGAATGGGTTTCCATTGGACCCGAGCTTGCAGGAGAGGTCGTCGAAACCAACTGGCGCTCGACGCACGTGCAGCTGCGCAGTCGCGATATCCTGATTATTCCGAACAGCATCATTTCGAAATATCGCATCGTCAACCACCACCGGCCCACGACGGTTCATAAGGCCAGCGTTCTCATCAACATCGACGATTCGGAACAGCCGCACGAGGTTCGCGAGATTCTCAAATCCGCTGCCCGCAGTGCGAGCGGCGTTCTCGACAATCCGCTGCCGAACGTGCAAATCGTGAGTTTCAATGAGGACTCGATCGGTTACAATCTCGAGTTTTTCGTCGATTCCTACGCGCGCGTAAACGATATCCGAACGAATGTCTTGACGGAAGTTTGGGCGCACATGGCGTGGGCAGGACTCAAACGTCCGCTCCAGCGGAAATCGATTGAACTCACGCGCGCAAAAGGCACGAATGAAGGCGATCGTCAGGCGTCGCTTGCGCACCTCGTCGGACGCATCCATGTATTTGAATCGCTCTCGACGTTCGAACGGACGATGCTTGCAAAAAACCTCGAACGCCGTGACGTTCATCGCGGCGCCGTTCTTGTCGAAAAGGGTGCCCAGGGCGATTCGCTCTTCGTCATCGGACGCGGCGTTCTTGAAGTCGTGACGGAGTTGTCAAACGGCGAGCGGCATGTCGTCGCGCGTTTAGGACCGGGACAGTACTTCGGCGAGATGTCGTTACTCACCGGATCGCCGCGCAGCGCTTCCGTCATTGCGCTGACCGATGCCGTCCTGTATGAAGTAAGTAAGGCGGCGTTCGAGCCGTTTATCGCTGCGCGGCCGGAAATCGTCGAGGAACTAGGGCGCATGCTCGCAACTCGAGCCGACGTGCTTTCGGAGCTCGGGAAGCAGCATGAGCAGCTACCGTCAGGCGGTGCACTTGCGTTGCTTACGCAGCGCATCCACGCGTTTTTTGCAAGTCACCGGCTCGGCAAATCATAAATCAACGCTGAAATCAAATGCCATAACGGCAAGGCCGCTCCCCTCACCACTTCGAAACAATCGCAGGTTTGTCTCGTAGCAAAGAGACGCGACATCCGAAGTGGCGGGATGAGCGAGTTTGCGCGCGTTAATCCGTTAGTTCTAGCACAGAAGACGCTGGAGCGTTCTGCCGGCAGTTTTGGTTTGCCGGCCGTGGTTCGCGGACGACTTCTTCGCGTGCACCGCGATCGGAATCACGGGTGGCTCACACTACGGCGAGTAGGTCGTGAAGACGAAATCGTTCCCCCGCACTTGAGCGTTTTGGGTGTGGCACGGGAAGCAACTTTGCTCCCGTGCCGCCCCGGAAACGACCCCATTCACCCACTCGCCGAAGCCCCAACCTCCCGTTTTCGCGTATTTCTTCGAGTTCTTAACCATCACTTGAATGTGATCTTGAGGTCCGGAAATGTCGGCCGCCGGCACCGAATTCAACGCTACGCTTCTCCAGGTTTGTTTCACGAGCACGGTGCCGTCGGGGAAGGGGAGCGTTTTATGGAGATACGCTTGCAGCGCCGTTGGATTTCCCCAGATCGCTTTCAGGTAGCCTTTTGTTGAATGCACCGATACGAGTTGCCATGTGCGGTAGCCCGATGGAATGGTAACGCCGAAGACCGGCGACGCCTCGTCCCCGGCACGCACGTTCGAAAGAAACGCGTAGCCGATTGCCGCTCCCGCGATCAGCGAGAACAGCAGTCCGCGAATGCGTTTCATTGTGCCGTCCTTAGCGTTTTAAACGCTGCGCGCAATTCTTCTGAAAAAATTTGCGGCTGCTCCCAAGCGGCGAAGTGGCCGCCGGCCGACGCCTTATGGAAATAAATCAGTTTGTGAAATGCCTGTTCGGTCCAACTGCGAGGCGCGAGGTAAATTTCGCCCGGGAAAACCGTCGCTGCGGCCGGTATCGAAACGTTCGCCGCATTTAATGGGCTCGTTTTATTTTCCCAATAGGAGCGAGCTGCCGAAACTGCCGTGCTCGTGACCCAATACAGCGTGATGTTGTCAAGAACGTCGTCGCGCGTCAGCGCGCCTGCGGAATGTCCATCGACCGTTTGTCCGGCCACGGCAGAGATCACGACCGCCGCAGGCTGGTTCCAGCCGTCGCCATGGTCCAGCAACCACGCGGCCAGTCCGACCGGCGAATCGACCAATCCGTACAATGTTTCCGGTCGCGTGTGCATGAAGGCTGCGTAGGCGAATTGTTTTCCGTAGAGCAGCTGCAGTTGCTGGTACGCGAGTTTCTCATCCGGTGAAAGACTTGCCGGCGCGGGATCGCCGCAACTGATCGATTTTGCGATGTTCTTTGGAACGGTAGCCGGCAGGCTCGTGTGAATAGCCAGGAGTCCCGGCGCGGCCTGTTCGCCCATCAGTGTCGTAACGACCGAACCGATATCACCGCCTTGCGCGACGAAACGCGTGTAACCGAGGCGTTTCATCAGAGTGACCCAAACGCGTGCGACGTGGTCCGTACCCCAGCCGGTCACGGTAGGCTTCCCGGAAAATCCATACCCGGGTATCGATGGAATCACGATATGAAACGCATCAGCGGCGGTCCCGCCGTGTGCCGTGGGATCTGTGAGCGGCTCGATGATCTTGAGCTGTTCGATGATCGATCCCGGCCAGCCGTGCGTAACGATCAAGGGCAGCGCATTGGCGTGTTTCGACCGGACGTGGATGAAGTGAATGTCGAGTCCGTCGATTTGGGTCTTGAACTGCGGAAGCGCGTTCAGTTTGGCCTCGCACTTTCGCCAGTCGTAGCCGGACGCCCAATAGCTTGCGAGGCCCTGCATCATCGCCAACGGAACGCCCTGAGACGTGTCGGTAACGGTCTCGCGTTCGGGCCATATCGTCGCCTTGATGCGCCGTTGCATCTCGGTGATTGTAGAATCCGGAATGTTGACGCGAAACGGGCGGATCGAATCGTCACTTGTCGCCTGCGCTTGAGCAAGCAACGGCGTCGCCGCTACCGCAGCGGCCGTTATCGTGCAGAAGTTCCGGCGGCTTAGGTTTGAGGATCTTTCCATGGATTGCTCCTCTCTGACGCAAGCCTCAACTGCGCATGATTAGACAATGATCCTACTCGCAGAGAGAGGGTGCAATACACTTCGACTGTGCATCGCGAGGAGTGGGTTCCCAGCAGAAAAAGAAGGGCGATGTTTTCACATCGCCCTCGTCGGTCAAGCGTCCACGCGACTACAGGTGAATCGTGACGAACCCCTCGATGGTTCGCGGATCCTGTGTGATCGGTTGATAGACCCAGCCGATCGGCGCTTTGAAATTCGATCCTGAACCGTTCTGACCGTAACAGCCGGAGCCGTAGCCGTCCGGAAGGTTCGGGTCCTGTGCGTTGTAGCACGGCGTCGTCGATTTTTGTTGATTGGTCAGATTCGAGATGCGAATGCCGACGTCGACGCGTTTCGTGAGTTCCTTCAGGACCGTTGTGTTCACGTAGAAGTATCCTCCGCCGACCTGCTCGGGGGCGAGCACCTGCGTGCCCATGTCGTTCAACGCACTGATGCAGTCGTTCACCGGCGGCCCGAAGTGCGGATCGAGCGTCGTATCGACACAACCGCCCGTGTTGTAGAACGTGTCGAACGCGTAGTACACGACCGGCATAATGTGCCAACCGTGCGAGTGGAAATCGGCAGTCAACGTGCTTGTAAAGAGGGGTGTCTGATAGCCGCGAACGTAGATTCCCTGGCCGGTGATGTTTCCGGGGAGCGGAAAGCTGAGGAATGAAACCTGTCCGCCGGTCACGTTCGACACCTGCGTCCAGTAGTTGTTGTACGAAGACGAGAGCCAAAACGACGCGCCCGTGTTTCGCGGGTCGAGGTGGCTCAAACCGAACTCGAAGCCGAGTGCGCGAATATGGACGTTGTCGACCAGTTCCGGATCGCCGTATTTCGGAATCGTCGTTCCGGGCTCGAATCCGATAAACGGCGTGTACGAACCGAAATAGTTGTTCGAAGCGCGGTAATACGGGCCGAATTTTAGCGATGTGTTCGGTCCGAACTGGTGCTCCCACTGGAAGTCGGTGACGTGGTTGATGTACGGCGTGTAGGCCTGTTCGCCGTTCGTCAGCGGGTTATACGTCGGACTGTTGAACCGGTAGACGAATTCGTTACCGATAAATTGTCCCGTCGTCGCATAGGAGAAACGAAACGCATCATTCCGCCCCAGGCGGTACGTACCGAGCACCGACGGCGCAAAAAAGTCCATCTGGTGCGCGCCGCCGACGGCGTCGGGGAATCCATAGAACATTGCCGTCCAACGAAGTCCCGGTTGTATCGTCCAACGCCCAAGGTTGAACGAAGCCTGCCCGTACGCGTACGGTACGTGCGTGGGAATGTCGGTTAACGCATTTGTGCACGGCCACGTGAAAGCCGTTCCGTAACAAGAGTTCGTGCTTCCTACACTTCCTGGGAAGTTCATCTTGTTCGGGTATGCGACGAGACGGTACGAATTATCGTATTCCTGACCGATGCCGGCTTTATACGTCACGTCGGCGGTCGGCGTCGACGTGTAATCCATCGATGCGTAATATTGGTGCGCTTTGCGATCCTGATAGTAACCGCCCAAGTCTTCGTTACAGGGATTTCCCGAAGTGCTTACCGGCACAGGCGAACCCGGCGCGTACGGCGTTGCGGGGCAACCCGTGCCCAAGTTCTCACCCGGTTGATTCGGATCTTCGAACGGCTGATTCCAGATATATTCGTTGAAATTTTCAGCCAACCGAAGCGCAATGCTCGAGTGGTCGTCGATGATGTGATTCCACTGAATCTTCCCGATGCCCGAGAAGTGCTCCATTTGATTTCCGCTGCCGTTCGCCAGCGATTGCCAGTAGTAGCCCGCCGGACACGGCTGGCCATTCGGTGCAGTTCCGCCTGTGGCGTTCGTGCTTTGCGAATTGGGATCCGGAACCGCGCCGGGGCAGGGCAAGATACGCATATATGGCGCGTTCTGCGTGCCGAAGAACATGTTGTAGTTCGCCACATCGTCCATCAAGCTGTTCTGATAAAAGAACTGGAAGTCGTTCCGATTGTCCGGCCGGTAGTGAAAATTGCCGATGAAATCTTTCGTTACCACATGGCCGGGGTTTGAGGAATTGATTCCGAGCACGTCGATCGGAATGTTGGGGTTGCTCGATCCGCTCCAGAACGTGTTGTACGTATTGGCGCCATCGAATGCGAGATACCAAGAATACCGGTGGTTCTGCGTCGCGCTGCCGTATTCGGCGCGAAGGAAATGACCGTAGCCCGGACCCGATGCGCCGGCCGAGACCATTCCGAATCCGGGATAAGTCCCGGCTTTGATCACGGAGTTGATGACGCCCAAGCCGTTGCCGGCGTTGTTGGCACCCAAACCGCCCGTGTACACTTCGACGTTCGAGATGCCGAGATCGGTCAGATTCGTCGTGAAATAGCCCGTGACGCGCTCCGTGATCGGCACGCCGTCGAGTTCGTAACCGTTGTCCACGTCATAGCCGCCGCGGATCGAAGGTTCGGCCGGAAAACTGCCGCCGATCGGCGTGACGCCCGGAATTGTCGCGAGGTAGTCGTAAATCGTCCGGTGCAAGTTGTCACCGCCGGTTGCTGCGTTTAGCTGAGCACCGCTGACGTTATAGACGTCCGTTCCGGTGTATGGCTGAACCAAATTTCCAGCACTGCGCGCGCTGACTTTGGCGATTGTTTTTAGGGCTTTCGTGAGCTTGAAGTCGAGTTTACTCTGAAGGTCTTGCTGCACGACAATGCCGGGCGTGCTCGCCACGTCGTAGCCCTTGGCCTGAAATGAAACGCTATACGTATCCGGGACGAGCGTTTGCACGGCATAGAATCCGGACGCGTTGGTCGTCGTCGTTTCCGTCTGGCTGGGCGACGCGGCGGTTACGCGGACGTTGGCCACTGGGGCGCCCGTCGTCCCGTCGGTGACGACGCCCGTGATCATGCCGGTGGTGCCTGCCCGCACAGGAAGCGGCGCTGAAAGAAATACCGCGGCGAGACATAGCCCTATGGCTACCCGTCCCCGCCGAAAGCGAAGAGGTGCTTTCAATATGTTCTCCACTCCGGAAAAGGCGCCGGCGTTGCCCGTGTGCATCCCCGAAGACGCCTTCAGGTAAAAGAAAACCAAACGGTGCGGTCCCGCACGCGTTTGGTTAGCCAACTAATGTCGCAATGATATTCACTTTCTCCTGCGACATCGGTAGATTCGCGGAGAACGGCCCTCAGCTATGTCACGAGAATCGCGCCTTTTGCCGTTCGGACGGGCATGAAGCGAGCGTGTGGCTTGCTGCCATGTTGCTGGCATCGTGTTCGGCCACCGGCGCACCCGACCCACATTCGATAACTAAGGTCGTGCCTTCGAGATGGGTCTGCGATCCGCGAAGATGCCGTTGCAGACACGCGGAACTCGTGCGCGCGTTCAGTCAACTCATTAGCGACACTGGCTGCAGAATTGGCTTCCTACGGGGCAACCTG
>JAFANA010000031.1 GCA_019232905.1 Vulcanimicrobiota bacterium | reverse complement strand
ACCGTCAGGTCCGGATTACACGCGCAAACGCGTCACCGATATCATTCGCGCGAATCGCAAGATCGTGACGCCGAAGGCTGTTGAGGATTTGACGAGCGTAGAAATCGGCGGCATTACGCAGTGGCTTTCGATTCGCGGCGCCGATTCGGGCAACCCCGTGTTGCTCTACGTTCACGGCGGCCCCGGTTCACCGACGATGCCCGCCGCCTGGACGTTCCAACGGCCGTGGGAAGATTTCTTCACCGTCGTACAATGGGATCAGCGCGGCACCGGAAAGACGTACGCTGCCAACGACGTTACCTCGCTCGATGGGACGATGAACCTCGATCAGTTCGTCTCCGACGCGGAGCAGGTCGTCCGGTATTTGATGCATCGCTTCAACCAGCAGCGCGTATTCGTTCTCGGCCACTCATGGGGGTCGATGGTCGGACTAGAACTAGCGCAGCGTCACCCGCAGATGCTTCACGCGTACATCGGGTGCGGCCAGATCATCAATTCGAGCCGTAGCGAAGCTGACGGCTGGGACTTCGCTCTGCGTTCGGCGCGCGAGGCGAAGAACGAGAAGGCGATTCGCGAACTCGAGGCGCTAGCGCCGTATCCGGGGCCGATTGGAACGCTCACGGTCGAGCGCATCAGCACGCAGCGCAATTGGCTCAACTATTACGGCGGTCTCACGTACGGGCGATCGGATTTTGCGTACGATGCCGACACATGGGCGCTTTCGCCGGACTACACCGATCGCGACGTTGCGCTCGTCGACAAGGGCAGTTTGTATTCACTGACGCATTTACTCGGCGCAGTCGAACGCGCGAACTTCGATGGCGTGACGCAACTCCGATGCCCGGTATTCATGTACGTCGGCCGTCACGATTATGCGACGTCGCACAATGTTACGTCGCTGTGGTTCGAGCGGGTGCAGGCGCCGCATAAGAAGCTCGTGTGGTTCGAAGACTCGTCGCACATGATGATGATCGAGCAGCCCGGAATCTTTCTCCAGCACTTGATCGGCGAGGTGAGGCCACTCGCAAAAATGAAACCGCCGCCTGCGGTATAGGCGGCGGTTTCATTGCCCGCTATTTCTTAGCGCTGAGGCGGTCCGTCATTGCGGTCGCGATGCCGGCGGGCTTGCGTGTTATAGCCGTAATAGCCGTTGTTGTTGTAGCCGTTGTTGTATCCGTTATTATAGCCGTTGTTATAGTAGCCGCCGTTGTATCCGTAGCCGTTCTGGCCGTTTCCGTTGATGTAACAGCTTTGACCGTTACAGGCGACTTGCTCACCTTGGTTTCCCGGGTACCACGAGTAGCCGTTGGGAGCGACAACGTGACCGTCTGCGTAAACTGTACTTCCGTCCGGCAAATATCCCGTCACTGTCGTTGCTTGACGATGCTTGTTTTCGACGTTGATAGCGGTTGCGATGCCGGCAATCGCTGCCGCAGCGCCGATGATGGTGCGCGTGGTTGCTGCGCCGTCGGCGCGTGCAGGCGCGGCAATCGACGTCATCATGACGCCGGTGAGCGCGAGTCCCGCAACGGCGGAGCGAATGAGTGAAGTGTTCATGTCTCGACCTTAGGCTCAGACTTTGACAATTGTTTGAGGTAAGAGCCGGCCGAGATTAGAGGAAGATGAAGGAGGGTTTGCGCGTTCAGCGCAAACCCATCTTGCTCGTTTGCTTCGTGGAGGATGCATGCGTCGTTTTCTTGCCGCTTCATCGATGGCGGTCATTTTGCTGGGCGCAACCGCGCTGCGATACCCGGCAGCGCCAAAAGACGGCACCGTCGACACGTACTACGGCAGAGCCGTCGCGGATCCGTATCGCCCGCTCGAAAGCATCGATTCACCCGAGGTCGTGAAGTGGGTGCAAGCTGAGCAGCAGGTGACGCGCGACTACCTCGACGGCATCCCGGTCCGCGACACGATCGCCGCGCACTTAAAAAACATCGCGAATTACGAGCGCGTTTCGCCACCGTATCACGTGAAGAACCAATATTTCTTCTCGCGCAACACGGGCTTGCAGAAACAAAGCGTGCTCTACACGATGAACGGTCCGCATGGAACGCCGCGCGTGTTGATCGATCCCAATGCGCTCTCTGCCGACGGAACCGTCGCGCTCGGCGGCTCCGATGTGAGTTGGAACGCGAAGTATATCGCGTACGCCACGCAGACGTCCGGGTCCGACTGGTTAACCTGGCACGTACGCGATATAGCAACGGGAAAGGATTTGCCCGACGTCCTCAATTGGAGTAAATTCGGCGGTGCCGCTTGGCTGCCGGATAACGAGAGCTTCCTGTATCCACGTTACGCGGAGCCGGCACCCGGTCAAGAACGCAAAGCGGCCGCATCTCATCAAAAGATTTATCTCCATCGCTTGGGAACGCCGCAAAGCGCCGATACGCTGGTCTTCGCTCGTCCGGACCATCCGCTTTGGTATTTGAACGCCCTCGTCAGCGAAGATGAGCGCTATGTCGTCTTAACGACGAACGAAGGCACGTCGCCGAACAACCGGGTGTTCTACATCGATCTTCGCGATCCCAAACGCACGGTGCACGCGATCTTCGATTCGGCCGACGCAAACTACACCTACCTCGATAACGCCGGCTCGACGTTTTATTTCCAAACGTCGAAGCGTGCGCCGCGCGGGCGCGTGATTGCGCTTGATCTCGGAGCACCGTCGAAACTTCGCACTGTCGTCCCGCAAGGTGACGACGCACTCCAAAGCGTTTCCACTTCGGGGCGGCGCTTCTTCACCGACTATTCCGTCGATGTCCATTCGGCCATCAAAGTGTACGACTACGCGGGGCATTATCTGCGCAGTGTCGTGCTGCCCGGTCCGGGCGATGCCGCCGGCTTCGGCGGATGGCATGGGGATAAAACCGTCTACTACTCGTTCTCGTCGTACACAACCCCGACGTCAATCTACGCCTATGATATTTCCTCGGGCAGAAGTACGCTCTATCGAAAACCGCGCGTTGACTTTGATGCCTCCCAGTTCGTGACGAAGGAAGCCTTCTATCAAAGTAAGGACGGCACACGGATTCCGCTCTGGGTAATGTATCGCAAAGGGTTGAAGCTCGACGGAAACAATCCGACCATTCTGTACGCTTACGGCGGCTTCGATATTCCAATCACGCCGTCGTTCTCGACCTTCCGCGCGACGTGGCTGCAGATGGGCGGCGTCTACGCCGTTGCGAACATTCGCGGCGGGTCGGAATACGGGGAAGCATGGCACGAATCCGGCATGCTCGCGAACAAGCAAAACGTTTTCGACGACTTCATCGCCGCGGCGCAATACTTGATCGATAACAAGTACACGTCGACGCCGAAGCTTGCCATCAACGGCGCATCGAACGGCGGCCTGCTCATCGGTGCGGTCGAAGTGCAGCGTCCCGATCTCTTTGGTGCGGCGGTTCCGCAAGTCGGCGTGCTCGATATGCTGCGATTCGACAAGTTCACGGTCGGCAACGGCTGGATTCCCGAATACGGCTGTGCGACGTGCGGGCAGAACGACTTCAATTGGCTGATGAAGTACTCGCCGCTGCAAAACGTCAAAGCCGCGTCGTATCCCGCAACACTGATCATGACTGCGGACCACGACGACCGTGTCTTTCCCGCGCACAGCTTCAAGTTCGCCGCAACGATGCAAGCCAAACAAACCGGCGATGCACCGGTTTTACTGAGAATCGAATCGAAAGCTGGTCACGGCGGGGGAACCCCGATAACGAAGAGCATCGAGCAGTATGCCGACATCTACTCGTTTCTCGTGAAGAACTTGAACATGGATGTGCCGGCAGATTTCAAATGAGTGTATTTCGCGACAGTGACCACGCGCGCGCGATTCTAGGCGGATTTTTCTCCGAAGAGTCGACGGAAGACGATCGCCTCTTTGCGGGCAGCGGAATGATCGTCGCCTACAGCTTGCACGATCCGCAAGTGCGCATAGTACTCGATGCGACGAACCCGCCGCAACCGGGAAAGGCCTATGACGTGTACGTCGACGACCCGGCTGCCCCCGCAGCGCGGCTCGAGTTTACGACCGATGCCGACACATTCGACCGGCTTTATAAAGGCGAGGCGAGCGGCATGTCGTTGATGATGTCGGGAAAGATAAAAGTCTCCGGAGATACCTCGGCGGCAATGCAACTCATCCCCGCACTTACCCGGGCGATTCCGAAGTACAAAAAATACCGCGAAACGCACTGAGAGCGAAGTAAAGCATCCGATAAAGCAGAGGTACGGGTGAACCTGTACCTCCGCCGGGTACGACGAGATCACGCGCCGCACGCGCGAGGACTTGCCGGTGCTTGAGCCCTAGATTCACCTCAGCTGAAGTACCGGCAGCCCCTCATCCAACCGCGTGTGGCGCACCTTTTCGTTATCTCAGAACCACTTTGACGAGTGCTTTCGATTTCGTCACATAGAGCAGGTTCGAATACCGGCCCGGGTACCGTCCAATGCCCGCGATGCCGACCGGCGAGCCGCCGCCTGACGGCAACGCGTACTCGGTGAAGTGTCCGGTTGCGGTCATCCGCCCAAGCGCATTGCGAGGGGGCTCGATAAACCACAGTGCGCCGTCGCTGCCAAGCGTAATGCGCGTCGGTGATGCGCTCGGCGGAAGCGTATGCTCAACGTAACTTCCGGCCGGCGACATGCGTCCGATTTTATTGTGGCCGGTATCACAGAACCAAAGATATCCGGTACGGTCAACGGCCATGCCGTGCACGTCGCTGTTCAGCGCAATCGGGAACGATTTCATCGGCCCGATGTCCGGCACGCGGGTAATATAGTCACCGCTTTGCGTTTGCGCTACCCAAGTGACACCGGTTCCTCGCGCCATCGCCGTTCCGAGCGCGTAGCCGTTGATCGGCGGCGGAACTCCGACATTGATTAATGTGACCTGCTTGTTTGTAGGCTTCGAAAGATCGATGGTGACGAGCTGCGGCGAAGTGAAAACGAAGATGAAGTTGTAGAGAACTTCATAGCGATTCTTCTCGTCCGTCGTCGCATCGGCGACGATGGGATTAAACCCTTGCTCGCTGAGCGTAATTACTCGTGGTGAGCCCACACGCGGCGTTGCTGCGGTGGCGATGTACGTACACGCTTCGGGCGAGCACTCCGGACTCGAATCGAAGAAGCCCTCGCCGCTATAGAGCGTTCCATTATTTGAAAAGCCGACTCCGGACGTTCCCAAATTAACGAGCGTTGGGGGCGGATTCGGATAGGGCACAAACTTGATGTAGGAATAACGTCCGTCGAGAAAGCTGCGGAGCACCGCGTTCGTATTGAGAAAAAGCGCGCCGTTCGCCGGATCCATCGCAGCGACGACATCGGTGATGTATTCCGCTGCGGGAAGCCTATACTGCGTAGTCGTCAGCGTTATGTCCGGGCTGGGATTGCCGGGCAACGCTCGGTTATTCGCAAGCGGCTGCGATACAGTGGTCGGCAACGGGGCGCCGACGTTCGAATTGCCGCCTCCGCACCCGGAGAGAAGTCCAAAGAGAACACACGCGGCGAAGACTGGCCGGCTCGACACGGTGATATGACGAAGAACCATGGTCTCACACCCCCGAGACTTGGATCGTCGGGTGACGACTAGGTTATTATACTCCTCATTGAAACCAAGAGTTCGTCGATATCGGCCGACGAGATGAATAACCTTCGCGTCTGCGAACGAATGAAACCTTCGCTTTCCATCCGATCGTAGAGCGCAAGCAGGTTGTCGTAGTAGTTGTCGACATTGAGCAGCCCGATCGGTTTGTCGTGTATCCCGAGTTGACGCCATGTCAGGATCTCGTGAAACTCTTCCATCGTTCCGAACCCGCCGGGTAAAGCTAGAAATCCATCGCTGAGATCGGCCATCAGCGCCTTTCGCTCGTGCATGCTTTGAACGATGTGAAGTCGCGTTATCCCACTATGCGCAACTTCTTCCGTGGCGAGCGCTTCCGGAATGACACCGATCACTTCACCGCCTGCTTCAATTGCAGCCTCCGCGATCGTGCCCATCAAGCCGACGCGTCCTCCGCCGTAGACGACTCCGAACCCGGCTGCAACGATCGCGCGAGCCGCGCGAGCCGCGGCGTCCAGGAACACACCGTTGCGTCCCGGATGCGCGCCGCAGAAAATACACAGTCGAGGCATGGCGGTCGCCGTTTACGCAATGGACCCCGCCACGCCTGCCGAACGGTGTCGATATGGCCGACGATCGCGAACTCGTCTACTCGAGTGAGACTGGTTACCAAGCGCCGCCGAAATCCAAGCGCGCGAAAGGCGGCGGCGCCAAGCCGGCAATGCCGAATGACGGCGTCATTCGCGTTGCTCGCGAGCGGCGGCGTGCAAGCGTCGTAAGTCTCGTGCACGGACTTGGCGCAGCAGAGATCGACGATGTTGCGAAGGCACTGAAACGTCATTGCGGTACGGGAGGTACGAGCAAGCATGGCGTCGTTGAAATCCAAGGAGATCACCGCGACAAAATTGTCGCCTGGTTCATCGAGCAAGGGCGGAAAGCAAAAGCCGCGGGCGGCTAAATCGATTCCGGGGCCGAGCCGTTGGGAAACGCTGCGCCGGCTCTACCCGTACCCGTTTCCAAAACTTCCCGCGTTCCTGCGTGACATCGCGCACCGTTACGGCCGCATCGTTCGCTTCAGTCTACCGTCGCGATCGTTCGTTATGCTCAACGACCCGGAGCAGATCAAAGACGTCCTGATTACTCAGCAGCACGCGTTCCATAAATCGGAAGGTGGACGCGCGCTGCGCTGGCTTCTTGGTGACGGGCTGCTGACGAGCGAAGATCCTCGCCACCGGCAGATGCGCCGCATCGTACAGCCGGCGTTTCATCGCGAACGGATCGAGCAGTACACCCAAACGATGCAGCGATTTGCAGACGATTGGGTCGCTCAAGCTCGCGACGGAGAAACGATCGACATCGCGGTGTCGATGAGTGCCCTTACGCTTCGCATCGCAAGCGAAACGCTCTTCGGCGTTGATGCGGATGCCGACGCTCGCGAAGTGCGCGACGCGCTGCAGGATACGATGGAAGTCTATCCGCTCTCGATCGGCCCGCTCGGGAAGATCCGGCGCAGGTTGCGCTTTCTTTCATCGACCCGCCGGTTCGAAAACGCGCGAGCTCGGCTGGATCGAATTCTGTATCGTCTGATCGAGGAACGCCGCGCGCAGCCGGCTGCGCGAACGGACGCGCTGTCGCTCTTATTGACGGCAGAGGACCCAGAAACCGGTTATCACCTCAATGACGAACAAGTGCGCGACGAAGCAATGACGCTGTTTCTCGCCGGCCATGAAACGACGGCGAACGCGCTCGTATGGAGTTGGTACTTGCTCGCGCAGAATCCGGATGTCGAGGCGCGATTGCATGCGGACGTCGACGCCGGAAGTCTCGAGTATGCGCGACGCGTCTTACGTGAATCGATGCGACTGTATCCGCCGGCGTGGATCGTCGGCCGCGAGGCGCAACGCGACGTAACGCTCGCAGGCGGCTATGACATTCCAGCGAAAACGACGGTGTTCGTCTGTCAGCTCGTGCTCCATCGGCTCCCGCAGTTCTATCGCGAACCGCTGCGCTTCGATCCCGATCGCTGGCTTCACGACGAGCTTCCGCAGTTCGCCTACGCGCCGTTCGGCGGCGGCGCGCGCCGCTGCATCGGTGAAGAGTTCGCATGGACGGAAGGCGCGCTGGTGTTAGCCACGATTGCGCGCCGCTTCAAATTTCGCGCCCAATTTACCGGTGAACCTGAGTACGAAGCACTGGTAACGCTGCGACCGAAAGGACCTATGCCCATGCGGGTATGTGCACGATGATCGCGACGGACGGCGTCAGTTTCGTCCGGGCTCTCGATCCGGACCATTCTATGCCAATGGCCGAACCGTGGGCGTTCCGCATTGAAAGCGTCGAGCGCGGAGACGTCCGTGCGCGCGCGACGCCCGGAGGGCGGCACGAGAATCCGTTCGGTGTCGTCCAAGGCGGATTCGCGGCAACCGTGTTGGACATTGCGCTCGGACTCGTCACCATTACGTTGATGGACGATCCTTCGAAAACCATGGCATCGACGACCGACTTGATCGTGCGCTACTTTGCGCCCGTGCTCGCCTCTACCGGCGAACTGCGCGTTCGCGCGCAAATCGTCAACCAGCAAGGCCGCGCGGTTCTGGCCGAAGCGTTTCTCGAAGATGAGGCCGGCATGAAGTACGCATACGCACAATCCAATTGCATCATTGCCAATCGCCTCACGGCCGGATGAAGAAGAGCCCGGCTACACCGATGATGTAGAGCGCAAGCACGATCAGCGAATCGATGCCCGTGCCGAAGAGCATGCGTCTCGAACGAAAAACCGCGCCGGCGCAGTACACGGCGGTCAAGAGCGCGCCAAGCGCCGTGAGATACAGATCGGGGCTCTGTGCGTCGGGGAGCAACGGCCTTCCACTGAGCAGGCTCCCCAGTAAAAAGAGCACGGGAAGAAACGCGTTTCCGCCGATAACATCGCTGATCGCGAGTTCGAAACTACCGACTTTTACTGCTGCAAGACCGGTGGTCACTTCCGGAAGCGCGGTGACCGCCGCCAGGAATGTTGCACCGAAGATTAGGCCGCTGACGTGGAAACGACTCGACAGTTCGACGCTCGAGAGTTCGATCGCAACGCCACTGATAAGCGTCGCCAACGCTGCAAGCGAGAAGAGCGTGATAGCTCTTTGAATCGAGCAGTGTCTCACGACTTTCGGTGCAGCCTCGATCATCTGCTCGTGTCCGGCTCGCCATGCTTCACGATCTTGGTTTTGCGCAGTCAACCACAATCCGAACGCCCAAAAGAAAACAATGGCAACTTCAGCGGGTGTTATACGGAATGCGATCATTGTTTTCGGTAAAAGCGCGCCGATCACACAAAACATCAGCACCGAGATCAGGACCATTCCTTGTACGACGATCGTGAGCGAACGTACGGTCGACATGAGCGGGATACGTTCGCGCAGGCCGGGCCCGTCGAGGATGACTAACACGACGGTTTGAATCGCGATGCCGCCCAAAATGTTGCCGACGGCCAGCGCCATCGAGTTCGTGAACGCGCAGCCGATGATGATCGCGATCTCCGGCAAATTGGTCGCAACGGCAAGCAGCACCGCCCCGCCCACGCCTTCGCCCCATCCGAAATGCGTGTCGATGGTATCGGTTGTAAATGCCAAGATGATTCCCGCCCACCAAATGATGCCTGCTGAGGCGAGAAAGATAGCAAGTAAGCCCCATGTCGACAGTACAGACATGTCAGGCTTCTTCCCAAAATGCGTCGTGTGTTACAGTAGAGTTGCTTTTTGACCGGGAGGCATGCACATGCTTCTGTATCCACACTCCGACGCGAACTCCGATGATGATCGGCTCGAGCTTCTCGCCGATCCGGAACTAGCGAAGCGTCTTCGTAAAGCGAATCCGAAGTTCTTTACGCGCGCCGGTCATCATTCGATCGTCAAACTCTTGGCGCTTGCGGGCATCGTCTCACTTGTGGCGGGATACGTCATCGAACCCGTCGTTGCGCCGCCATATCGCGCGCCTGCCGCGGTCGTGACGACGCACGTTCATCAGGTTCCGCCGATTCCCGTGCGTTTGCGCGTGCAACACTCCGTCGCGCCGCCGGTCCGTGCGAAACCCGTTGTCGCGACCGCACCAAAAGCCGCGGTAATAGAAACGGAACCCGTGCCGCAGTTGCAGCCGAAAAAACGCGTGCAGCCCCATACGCGCGTCGTTACCGTCGCCGATCCGCGCGTACAACAGCAAAACGAAGAGCAGTTCTGGTTGAAAGCGCAGGCAGAAGCGCGCGTTCGCGACCGGGAGCGGGCTGCGAAGGCCGTTCCCGTTAGTGCGGCCCCCCTGACCGATCAACCGCAAGCGCCCGCGAAGACCACGATCGACACGGGGGCGCCTCCCAAGATTTCAATGCCTGGAGGCCCCGTCAGCGGTCCTCGCGCTCCGAGTCCGGTGAACCAGCCGTTCCCGACGATTCCCGGCGGGGGCCCCTGCACGCCTGGACGCGGTCCCATTCTCGTCGGCGGACACGGACTTACCGGAGTATTGATCAACGCCGTATTACAGAACGCGATCCCGATTCATCACGCAAGCTTCGGACGGCCGTAGTCTCTCAATAGAGCTTCGTGGCGATTCCTTCGTCGATCCGGCACGACGAAACTTGATGAGGAAATTCACCGCCGACCACGCCCGGCACTGAGTGCAGACTCCAACACGAATCGTTTAGCGAACAATAACAAAACGTTAGCACGACGCGATGTCGTGCGAGAATGTCGGGCGATACATCGGGAGCAAGGTTCGCGGAGATCAACTGGTGCGATTCGCCCGGACGAATCGTCGTAGATGCGTTTATCGACGAACTTCCGAACGCGACGCGCCCGCGTGCGTCGCGACGCACGATTGACTCGAGATCTTCCCACGATCGGGCGCGCTTACCGTCGATGACGAGCTGCGCGGACCGTATGAGCGCCGGTCCTAACCCGTCATTCGTCATCTTGATGTCGACACGACGCTGATTCGTGACGAAGGTGTCAACCGAGAGATACGGCCAAATCGTTGCTGCGTATTCGCTCTGAATGATGTGCGTCTGGTAGACGACGGCGGCGCCGGTAATTGCGCTGATCAGAAGGGCGCAGATCGCAATCAGCGTTTCGAATCGCAGTAACCGCTCCACTTACGACGCCTTCTTCAATTGCGGCGGCCCGAACGGCAGCGTGTCGGGCGTGATTCGCACGTCGCTGCTGATCGTAAACGGTTGGCCGGCGACGTCCTTGTACGTGACTTCAATGAACGATGCTTCCCAGCCGCGCCGGACCGGCGCCGCGGGCGCGACAAACGTGTGGTTCGCGCCTTCGACCAAGTCGGTGCTCTCGAACGCCTTTCCGATCGTTTGCAGCCGGAAGTCGCGGGAGATGGGATTCGTGGCCCGCCACAGCCTCGCGCTAGCCGGACGTTCGAGATGCACGTCGATGGTGCCGTCTTCGCTATCTCGCCACGTGATGTTCGGCGCGCGCGATCCTTCGATCAGCGAGCGATAAAAGGCAAGCAGCGTTCGCGCTTGCTCGGGGTGCGTGTTCGTCATGGAATGATCGCTGTTAGGAACGTATCGCAGATAGTTTCGCCCCGGCAGTGCGTTGAAATAGAATTGCGACGAATCCGGGACGAAGAATTCGTCGCCGGTAGCATTGACGATCAGCTTCGGCATCGTCAAGCGCTCGCGATAGGTGAACGGATCCTCAATCTGAAGGAGCGAGTCCATCTGCGGCGTGCCGAGCCAGTCGAAGATTCCCAGTGCCTCGTATGAGCTCCACGCTTGCGGCCAGCGTCCATACGTGCGGTACGTGTGGTCGACGGTGCGCCGCATGTTCAGGACGTCGATTACGATTGGAACGATGGCTGCGACGCGGGAATCGGCGGCGGCGGTCATCCAGGTCGTCCAGCCGCGCTTTGACGTTCCGCCGACGACGAATCGCTTCACGTTCACGCCGTTACCGTTGCGCCGGCAGAAATCCGATACAGCGTCCATCGCGCGAACGACGCTCTTGGTCATCGGAAGGCGAAGCGGCCAACTGTCGTCACCGGTGCGCAAATACTGTAGCCAACTGTATGCAACCAAGTCGTCTTCGGAGCGCGGTTGACCTTCGCCGGTAAATGTGAGCGGCTGATTCGGAATGCAGCTCACTTCGCACGTCACGGAGTACGTCGCGAGCGATAGCATGACGAGATAGCGCGGCACTTTGGCAGGGACGGGATCGGCATTCGAGCCGCCGCCGACGACGAGCGCGGAGATGTCGGTTCGTACGTCCTGCGGCTCGACGATCGTAATCCAATGCTTCCACACGGAACGGTCGACGTCACGCGAGGTTCGCCACTGTTGCGACGTCAACTCGAGCACGTATCCCCGATAGCGTGGATCGTCGGTGAACGTTTTGATCAGGCGATAACCGTACGCGTCATCGGGTGCGTTGATATATCGTTCGAGCGGCGTCAGCGCGAGCGACACGCCCGCACCAGCGGTCATGTTCAGGAACTCGAGACGCGTGAGCAGGCGTGTTCGCGAGTCCATGGACGAGCCTTCCCGAATCGTGCACACCGCCCTAGCGAACAAAGAAAGCCGCTGTTTGCTTACATCCCGTACGGCTTACGCTCCCGCGCGCCTTCGGATTTCGGCGAGAACGCCCGGCCGGACGAATGCCAGCCACTCCAACGCGGCGACCCTGTCGACCTCATACCGAAACCCGACATGTTCGGTGCTCCAACCGTTTTCCGCGAGCTGGAGAATGCTCTCCGCGGACGCATCCTCAAACCAGTCGCTCGCATCGAATTCTTCGTAGCGCGTGCAGTCGCTGTTGTACGTGCGCGCGGGAATCGTGAGAGCGGGAATATAGTGCTTCACGTCCGCTACTATACTCCACCGCGCAGTAGAAACGTATCCGTCGAACGGACGATCCACTCGGATGCATCAAAACGAAGAAAGCCGCTGCAATCGCAGCGGCTTCTCCGCGTATGTAAGGGGTCGGTGCTAAGCCAGAACTAATTCGTCGGCTGCGTCGCCGGCCTTTCTCAGTGCGTCCTCGATCATCCGGTCGGCGATCTCTTTCACCGCCCAGCGCGCTTGCGCGTCGGGCGAAAGCTTGTCGATCGGATCGAAGTAGACAAACGCTTTGCCTTTTTTTACGCTCGGCGCAGTATATACGCAGATGCCGTTCTCACGGTCGTAGTAATCGAACGAGTGGATGTCGCGCTTGCCGCCGCCGCCGGGGGCGTCGCAAATAAAGAGCGGCGTGTTGAAGCCGGCCGTGCTGCCGCGCACGAACTTCTCGATTTCCACGGACGTTTGAATCGTCGTGCGCAGTTCTTCGACGCCCTTGACCATATCGTGCATGTACACGTAGTACGGATGCACGTTCACATACTCGAGGCGCTTCACGAGCAGTTGCATGCGCTCCGGCGTATCGTTCACACCGCGGATGAGCACGGACTGATTGCGCACGAAGATGCCGCGCTCAAAGAGCATGTTCATCGCCTTTTGCGTGATCCACGTGATCTCTTCGGGAGCGTTGAAGTGCGTGTGCAGGACGACGTCCTTGCCCATCGTCCGTCCGCGTTCCACGATCGACGTCAGCGCGTCGAGCCACGCGGTGTCGGTAATAATCTTCATCGGCATGATCGCCGGACCTTTGGTTGCAAACCGCATGCGCCGGATGTGCGGAATATCGAGCAGCGCGTTACCGATCAGCGAAATGTTCTTCGCCGGCAGCTGATACGTGTCGCCGCCCGAGATGACGATATCTTCGAGTTCGGGACGCTCGCCGATGTACTTGAACGCCTCTTCCCACTGTTTGGGCGTCTTCGCGAGACCGACTTTATCGACGTTCTCCGTATCCGGTCCGATTGCGTAGCTGCGCGTGCAGAAGCGGCAGTAGACCGGGCACGTGTTGAGCGGAAGAAAGAGCGCTTTGTCGACGTACCGGTGCACGAGTCCGGGTACCGGCGAGTCGTCTTGCTCGTGCAGCGAGTCGAGCGTCAAGCGCGGATGATCCGGCAGCAGCGTCGATGCGAGCGGAATGAATTGACGGCGGATCGGGTCGTTGACCGGGTCGCTCCAGTCGATCAGCGAGAGCGCGTAGGGTGAAACGCGTACGGCCATCGGTGCGCGAGAAAATCCATCCGCAACGTCTTTGAAAAACTCCGGCGAGCAAACGTCCTTGATCGTTTCGAGCAGTTCTTGCGGCGTCTTGACCGCGTTCTTTTGCTGCCAAAGATGGTCGAGGAACGTCGCTTCGTCGATCTCGCTGTACGCGGGAACGTGACGCCAGAATTCGCCTTGCTTGAGGTTACGGTGTTCGAACTGCGACGCCGGCGCCGGCGGTTTAAGATGGTTGGTCTCGTTCATGTGCCCTATCCTTTGTTCGCGTACTTCTCGTCGAAGTACTGATGGATGCGCGGATTGTCGCGCAGCGTCTGCAGCGCGGTGTCGGCGTGCCCTTTGGCATACCCGTTGCCGACGATCATGGTGATATCTTTTCCGACGCCTTCGGCACCGAGTGCGGCGGCCGTAAACGAGGTCGACATCGAGAAGAAGTACACGATGCCGTCTTGCTTCGTGCAGAGAATCGAACCGAGTTCGGTGTTCGGCACGTTGACGCAGTTGATCGTGATATCGGCGAGCTCCGGCGCAACTGCGGCGACGGTCTCGCTCAGTTCGAGCGCGTTACGCGCGTCAGCCACAACGAAATGATCGACAAATCCGCCTTCTTCGAGCACACGCGCCGACGGCGTCGCTTTCGAAGGCGCAACGCCGATGACGACGCCTTCCGGCCCGACTCGCGCTTTTGCTTGCGCGCACGAAAGCAAGCCGCTCTTCCCGTCCGCGCCGATGACGACGACGGTTTGCCCCGGTTTGCACAGACGCTGCACTTGCGCGGGTGCGCCGGCAACGTCGAGCACCGCAAGCGCCACGTTTTCGTCGATATCCGCCGGAAGCTTCGCCCACAAGCCCGACTCGAAAAGAATCGCTTTTCCGCGAATCCAGATACGGCCCGTTGCGACGTCGATACGCGTGATCGCTTCGATGTGCAGCGGCGTAAGTGTGAGTGACACGAGCGAGGCGATCCGGTCGCCGGGTTTGAGATCCATCCGTTCGCGAATACGCTCGCCGATGCTGCTCACGTATCCAATGAACATACCGCCGCTTCCGGTGACCGGATTGTGCTGCTTGCCGCGTTCGCGCACGATGCCGAGCACGTGTTCCTCGATCTTCGCTTCATCGCCGCCGCAGGCGTCGGCGATTTGCTTGAACGAAGCCGAATCGATGTTGAGCACTTCGACGTCGCAGAGAATCTCGTTCTCGAACGCAACCGGCGTATTATCGACCTTCCATGCGCTCTGCGGCATCGCGCCGGGCGGATCGATCACGCGATGCGTGCCGAGCGGGTGAACGTGTTGTTCGGACGCAACGTTCATGACATCACCGAAATTCCGCCGCGATCGAACGGCGTCGTGAGGACGATCGTAGTCTTCGTGCGCGCCATCCCGGGCATCGATTTCAAACGGCCCAGAAGGTCGTCGAGGTGCTGCGTGGAGCGCGTGACCACTTTGCACACGAACGTTTCCTCGCCCGCGACCGAGTGAATCTCGCAGACTTCCGGCAGCGCCGAGAGCGCGCGGGTGAAGTCGTCGTAGATGCAGTCGGGCGACGTGTAACAGCTCACGAATGCAACGAGCTCGAGGCCCAGACGCTTTCCGTCGAGCTGCGCGGCGTAACCGCGTATGTGACCGCGCTGTTCGAGCCGCTTGACGCGATCGTGCACGGCAGGCGGCTTGAGGCCGACGATCGCGCCCAATTCCGCGAACGTCGAACGAGCGTTGCGCTGCAACGCTTCTAAGATTTGTATGTCGAGTTCATCGAGTTCGTCGTTTGCTACTATCATTCGTCCCACCAGCGCGTTGTGCCCGCATCCGTTCGGCCAACTGACTATAGCACCCCCGATTTATTCGGGCAAGGGCTACGGAACGCGGGGCGGCGAACCCCGCTTGGATGCGGCTTACGACGCTTGCCTTACTTGCTGCCGTCTTCGCGGCTTCGGCGTGCTCCCGGCCCGCTGCGGCTCCCCCCGCCGCCGCCGGCGCCGTGCGGTTCGATTTAGCCGCCGACCCGGCGTCTCTTAATCCGCTCTTCTTGCATCCGGACGCATCGTCGGTCGAGCAGCAGGTCGCCCGCCTGAGCTTCGAGCCGTTCATCGATCTGGATGCAGCCGGTCACCCCGTACCGGCCCTCCTCGACCGCATTCCTACGCTTGAAAACGGCGGCGTGAGCGGGGACGGACGCACCATCATCTATCATTTGCGCCGCAACGTGCACTGGAGCGACGGCGCGCTTGTGACGAGCGGCGACGTGCTCTACACCCTGCATGCGATTCTCGATCCGCGCAATCCGGTGCGTTCGCGTGAGGGATACGATTTGATCGATCGTGCGAACGCACCGGACCAGCACACGGTCGTCGTTCATTTGAGGCGCGCATGGGCGCCGGCGGTGATGACGTACTTCTCGTACGGAACGTCGCCACAGTTTGTGCTTCCCGCACATGTGCTGCGCGGCGAGGAACCGCTCGCGCAAGCGCCGTTTAATGCGGCCCCGTCTGTTGGTGACGGCCCGTTTCTCTTTCGCGCCTGGAAGCACGGCGACTCACTTTCGTACGTGCGCAATCCGCACTACTGGCGCGGGCCGGCGAAGAGCGAAGCGCTCGACGTTCGCATCGCGCCCGATCCGTCGACGAACCTCGTCATGCTGCAATCCGGAACGCTCGACTGGAACCTCATTGCGCCGGCCCAGTATCAAATCGTAGCGCGCGATCCGCACGTTCGTTTTGTCACAACACCGACGGCCGTCGTGGCCGCACTCGTGATGAACACCGCACATGCGCCGCTTGATGACGTCAACGTTCGCCGCGCGATCGCGATGTCGGTCGATCGGGACGGCATCAGCAAGAAGATCACGCTCGGCAAATATCCCGTCACGAACATGATGCAGCCGCAATTCTCTTGGGCGTACGATCCCTCGATCCGTGAGCCCGCCTACGACCCGGGCGCCGCGGATGCCGTGTTCGACGCCGCGGGTTGGCGTCGCGGTGCGGACGGATTGCGCCGGCGCAACGGTGTTCCGCTCCACCTAACCTACGTGCAATTCCCGGAATCCATGACCGGTGTCCGCGTGGCGACGACCGTGCAAGCCGCACTGCGCGAACGAGGAATCGACGTGACGATCAAGAGCGTCAGTAACGCGCAGTTGTTTCTGCCGAAGAGCGGAACGCTAGCAAGCGGCGGCTTCGACCTCGCCTACGTTCCCTTTACGATGGGCGCCGATCCCGACGATGCCTACGTGCTTTCGTGCAACGGCGCCTCGAATTACATGCGGTGGTGCGATCCGCACGTCGATGTATTGGAAGCGCGCGCGATCGCGTCGGTCTCTCAGAGCGAACGGAAAGCGCTCTACGGCGCAATCGGCCGGATCGCAGCGCGCGACGTTCCATTACTCTACCTCTTTAACGCAAATTATATCTATGCGTATCGCGACCGTCTCGCCGGTTTTGCGCCGAATGCCTTCTTGCCGACATGGAACGCGTGGTCATGGAAGATCTAACCGCACGGCGCATCGCGGTCGTATGCGTGCACGGCGTCGCGTCGCATCCGCGGTACGAATTTCAAGACCAGGTCTCAGGCTTGCTCTGCGACCAATTGAACGAGAACTGCGGAGCAGCGGGCGAATGGGTCGTTGACGTCGTCAATCCCGGCAACGTGCTCGATCATGGCGACGAAGAACCGCTGCCGACGACGAGCCGCGTCCATCGCGACAGCGACAGCGATCCGAACGCTCCCGACGGCAGCTTCTTCGACGTCATCGAAGCGTACTGGAGCCCGATCTCTAAAGGCGGCACCAATTGGCTGTGGGTCGTCAATTGGATTCTCCGCGTCGTTTTCGTTCCGCTGAACACGACCGCAAGCTATAACGCGAGCTGGCAAAAGCAATTCTTTGACTACGGCTACATCGGCGGCGCGCTCGTGCTCGCGTTCGGGTTGTTTTTCGTGTCGCTGAGCGCGGTCTGGCAATCGTTCGTCCGTGTCCTCACCGTGACGGGATTGATCAAAAACACGAATCCGAACGAATTCATCACGACACTCAATGCAAACGCCAGCGGTATCGGCGGCGTGCCGATCAAGATCGTCGTGTGGCTTTTCGTCGGGCTCATCGGCGGTTTCTTGGTCACCCAGGCCCTCGTCGCCATTTGGAAGCTCATCGTGCAGCGCAAGGCGCTCGTGCGCAACCCTAAGGCCGTTTGGCATCGCGTCATTGCGATCGTCGTACTCGTCACGCTCGGCGGCGCATGCATCGTAGGGATGGCGCTTGCAAAGTTTCCGAACGGCGTCCTCGGCTGGCGCGGCGTCGGATTGATCGTCGTGATCTTCGTCGCGTTCCAGCTCGGCTATGCGCTCTTGATCGGCTTCATGGTCGGCTTCTTCGGGGACGTTGAAATTTACACGACGCGCGACGAGAACGATTCGCGCTTCTATGGAATGCGCGATCGCATCTTAGACGTGACGGTCGAGGCGCTGATGCGGGCGATCTCGCCGCAGCTCAACGGCGGCCGTCGCTATGACCGCGTGATCGTCTTGGCGCACAGCTTGGGTGCGACGATCGCCATGGACGCGCTCACGCGGCTCTATCAGCTCTCACTCCAAGGAGCGGTCACGCGAGAAGAATTCGATCGTATTCGGGCGTTTATAACGGCCGGTTCGTCACTCGAAAAGACACGCTACTTCTTCGACGTTTCGGGCGCGACGCCGACCGCATCGTTCGAACACTGGCGAAACGACGCGTATGGAACGATCTTCACGTGCAATCCGAAAGCGCTCGATCGGCCCAACGGCCACGGCGTCTTTTGGGCGAATTACTGGTATTTCCAAGATCCGCTCTGCAATGAAATCAGGTCGTATCGTTCGTATTTGAAGCCCGGCGAATCGATGGAGTCGTCGCGCGTAATTCATGAAGAACGCGAAGGGCAGCCGGAGTGGATGGACGGCAGCGGCGGCCGCGAGATTTGCTGGAACGAGCGCGGACATAAACGCATGACGCTTACGCATTGGCTGTTGCACGGCGATTATCTGTACGACGCCTGGTTTTGGCGGTCGTCGAAATATAAAGGCAAAGAGCACTTAGGCGCACTCGACGTTATCACAAGCCACGTAGAAGGAGTACGCGATTGATCGCCGGCGAGGTCATCAAGTTTATCCTCTCCAACTTCTTCGTCGTACTGCTGCTCGTCGCAATCGTTGCGTGGATCCTAAAACTTCGTCGCGCGCGCATCGGGCGGCGTCCGATCGACGGCGCGTATATCTTATGGGGCGAGTTGCTTTTCTATGTGTACGGACTGGCGAACATTTATGCCGGAATCTTTCACGCGTACGCCGGCAACATGGTCGCGGCAAGCATCGGCTGGCAGAATAGTCCGTTTCAATACGAACTGGGATGGTTTGAAATCGGGTACGGCCTGACGGCCTTGATGTCGCTTTGGCGCGGCTATGCGTTTCGTCTCGCGATGACGCTCCCGTATTCGATCTTTCTGCTCGCTGCCGCCGCGCAACACATCAGTCAGATGCAGCATCAACACAACTACGCGCCGAATAACTCAGGATTGATCCTGTGGCTCGGCGACATCGCGATCCCGCTTATCGTCTTGCTGTTGTCGTGGATGGCGCGAGATGAATGAGTCACCGGAGGCTGACGCGGCTGTTGCGACGCGCCCGTCGTCGCCGACGGAATAGGTACGCTCGCGCCAACGCACCTCTTGCGTAAAGAAGCCCCCGATCCAAACAGCGGCGGACAGCGCATCCCGAACGGGGAGCGCCCAAAGCGGCGCAAGCGGTACGTTGAACGCGCGGCTTGCGGCTCCCGCGAGCAGGGCCCGCGCACTCACGGCAGCAGCGAGTACAATCCACGCCGGTTGCGACGCGCTCGTCGCTGCGAGAAGCAGCGCAGCGCACATTAACGGCTGCGTGACGAAAAGCGAAGCATAACCCGAGGGCCGCTGCGCTCGAATCGTTCGCGCCCAGCGCAACTCGTGCCGCAGGAGCGAGCGCAGATTCGGCTCGTGCACGATATTTCGTGCGACATACGGGGCAAGACCGACGATGTATCCGCGTTCGCTTACGCGTTTTCCCAGCAGATAATCGTCGCCGATGTACGCGTGGAGTGCTTCGAGTCCGCCGATTTCGTCGAGCACCGCGCGCCGCACCGCCATCGTCGATCCGAAACAATAGGTCAGCGGTTCGACGAGATTCGCAACGAGCACCGACGGCGCAAACTGCTCGTTGATGTACATCGCGCCGAGCCCGGAAGCAAACCCGCCGGTAGGTTCCCCGCAGTACAGACACGTGACGGCACCGACACGTGGATCGTCGAACGCCGAAACGATCGTTGAGAGATACGACGGATCGACGCGCATATCGGCGTCGGCAATGGCGAAGAGGTCGTATTTGGCCCGTTCCATCATCGTCGAGAGATTCGCAATCTTCGGATTCCCGTTCGCGCTGCCGTTCCCGACCGTAAGCGCAAGATCGGCGTGCGGAAAGCGCGCCATCACGCGCTCGATCACTTCTATCGCCGGATCGGAACCGCGCGCGACGCCGAAGATCACTTGGAATTGCGGATACTGCTGATCGACGAACGAACAAAGATTCTCGAACAATTCCGCTTCGACGCCGGCCACCGGTTTGAAGACGGTTACCGGTATCGTCGCGGAGGTAGCCGGGGCCGAGCGCCCGCGCAGCCCTCGCAGTCGCGCGGCCGCGATAAGGTCGTAGGCGACTGCGGCGCCGGTGAGTGCGAAAGCGAGTCCCGCACCAAGCGCCGCGAGGCTACGCAGCACCGTTTGCGAGCCGCGTGTAACTTATGCTGCGCGCGCCGGAACCGCGCAGCGCTTCGATGACCGACGGGGCGACGAGTGCCGCATATTCGCCCGCGAAATCGTAGTCGTCCATTCCGCGTGATTCCGCCCAGCGCGTCGTCGCCGGATGGAAGTACAGTTCCGAGACGCCGCGCGGCAGATGCGCAATGAACTGCACGACGCGCTCGGCGGTCATGTGTCCCGTGTCGTTCATCCCGAAGACGTAATCGTTCGTCGCGATGCCGGCGCCGCGCAGGCGCTGCTTCATGAGTGAAAGCCACGGCCACAGGAACACGGCGTTTGCGAAGCGCTGCGGCATCGCAGTCCGCATGCTGCGCCAGGACGGCAGAAACGGTTCGAAGGGGACGCGAACGGCGCGCAGGCCGTACTCTTTCCCGACTTTGAGGATGATGCCGAGCACCGTCGGATGAACGTGCATGTGGTTTTGCGCGTTCACGTGATCGAGAGGGAGTCCGGTCGCTGCGAACGCATCGAACTGCGCGCGAATCTCTGCTTCGAGTTGGCGCCGGACGCCGGGACGGAAGAAGAAATTGACCCCCGCAGCCGCGAGATCCGTCGCAAACTCACCGTTGCGATCGACCAGCAAAGGGACGCGCTCCGGCGGCAGTTTCGGCCGTCCATTCACGAGCACGACGTGCAGACCGACGTGTAAGTCATCGAGAGCGCGCGCGCGACGGACGGCGTCCGCCGTTGCCGGCGCGGCAACCATCAGGCTCGTCGTGTTCAGGACGCCGTTACGATGCGCAGCCTCGACCGCTTCATTGACCTCATCGGAAATGCCGAAATCGTCCGCACTGATGATCACCTCACGCATTGTGTGGAATCGTTCGCGCCTTTGGGGACTTTTTTCTTTGCCCCATGAGCAGCAGCGCGAAGCGAGCTATGTGGGGAATCACTTGCGGACGGAGCAGTCGCGGATCAAACGCCGCCATGTACGACTCGTTGGCTTCCAGACACGTGCGAAGGAACGACGGGAGCGTGACGTCACCGAAGACCTCGCCCGCCGCTGCGAATCCCATCTCCTTTTGATCGACCGCCTTCGCGCGGCCGACGTTTTTTGCAAGCGCACGTACGTATCCGATCGCAGTCGGCAGTGCCTGGAGAAGCGGTGCGCCATAGCCGCGGCGCGCGCGTTCGTACGCGATCCAGTTGACGAAGAAGACGATGTGACGTGCTTCCTCGATCATCACGCGCGCAAAGAGTGAGATGAGCGCGTCCGGCAGGAATTCGATCTCGCGCGCGAGCCGGAAGACGCCGAAGCCGAGAAACGAATCGACGCACTCCGCGTATCCGAAGTCGATGAACGCCCGGCGTTCGGGACGAAGCGTCGGTTCGGTAGGTTGCGCATCGAGGCCGTAGCGTTGCGAGAGATAGCCGATCATCCGCGCGTGGCGGTCTTCCTCATAGCCCTGCAAGCGGATCGCTTGACGGATCAGCCAATCCGGTTGCGATTCGGCGAAACCGTTTACCATTACGCCCGCATTCAACTCTGTTTGCAGGGCCATCGTCCACACGGGGATCGCGCGTAAGCGTGCGAGCTCCGCCTCGGTCAGATGGGGCCAGGGCAACTCGGGCGGGTCATACTCCAGGTGGGACGAAAGGAAAGAGCGACAAAACAGTTCCTTGTGCTCCTCTGAACCGATCCTCATCGCGTTCACCTCGTGTGAAGTTTTCTAGCCTCGACAAGAAAGAGGGAACGGTACTCTTGATGCTTTCCAAGGCTTTGTCCCGCTCTTCACCGGCGTCCGAGGCCGAGCCTGAAATTCTCAACCGCAACCGGTCCCTTATCGGCGACTATCTCCGCACGAAAACCCCGCTTCCTACGCGCATGGTTTCAGGTATGATGTCGGGCTATCACATGGGCTGGACCGATACAACGGGAGCGCCGGCGTCGGAGGCGCAAGGAAAGTTCGTTCGGCCTGCGCTCTGCGTGTGGGCATGCGAGGCACTCGGCGGTTCTGCGCACGATGCGTTGCCGGCCGCTGCGGCGATCGAATGGATTCACAACTTCACGCTCGTGCACGACGATATTCAAGACGGCGACCGGGAACGCAGAGGGCGCGAGACCGTGTGGTCGATCTGGGGTGTCGGTCAGGGCATCAATGCCGGCGATGCGATGTTCGCGCACGCGACCGCGCAGTTAGCGCAAAGCGACGATGATGCGAGCCGCACATTGCGCGTATTACGCGTGATCTCGCGCGCGACACTGGAAGTGATTGAAGGACAGTGTCAAGATCTTCAGCTCGAAGGGCGCTTAGATGTGACGCCGCTCGCGTACCTGCGGATGGTGCGCGCAAAAACCGGCGCCCTTCTGGGTACGAGTCTCGAGACGGGGGCAATCATCGGCGGAGGAGACGATGATGACGCCCGTCTGTTTCGACTTGCAGGAAGATTGCTTGGAACAGCGTTTCAGATGCGCGACGACTGGCTCGGATTTTGGGGCGATCCCGCGCTCACGGGAAAGTCGGCGACCAGCGATGCGAACCGGCACAAAATGAGTTATCCAGTCGTCGCCGCGAACCGCGTGATGTCGCAATTGCAACGCCGACGCTTGCGCGAGGTGTTTGAGAGCACAAGCAGCGAGGCGGAGCCGCGACTGCGGGAGCTATTGGAAGCGACGGGAGGCGCAGCGCTGACGAGCGAGGACCCCCAGCGCTACGCCCAAAAGGCTGTCGCGGCATTGGCCAGAACGCGTCTCTCTGGCGAATCACTGGAAGCTTTCGAGGCGGTGGCAGATTACGTTTCCACCAGAAGCCGGTAAGGTCGTAGCCGAAACCGGCACCACGGTTGACGACACGCGTTCGCGCAAAGGCGCGCACCTGCGGATTAACCTTGAAGAGGATGTCTCATCGAAGGGAGTCGCGTCGGGCTTCGACGCGTATTCGTTCGTGCACAATGCGCTGCCCGAGCTCGATCTCGATGACGTCGACACGTCGACGACGATCTTCGGACGGACGTTGCGCGCCCCGATTCTGATCTCGTGCATGACCGGTGGAACGATGCAAGCGCGCCGTTTCAACCGCGTCCTCGCGCGGGTCGCGCAAGAGGGGCGGCTCGCGATGGGACTTGGTTCCGGACGCGCGCTGCTCGAGCACCCCGAAGTCGTCGACACGTTCGACGTGCGATCGCTCGCGCCCGACGTGCTGCTCTTCGCGAACCTCGGCGCCGTGCAATTAAACAAAGGCTACGGCATCGACGATTGCCGCCGGCTCGTCTCGATGTTGCGGGCCGATGCGCTCGTGTTACACCTCAACCCGTTGCAAGAAGCGTTGCAGCCGGAAGGCGATACTGATTTTCGCGGATTGCTCGCAAAAATCGAGAGCGTCTGCGAGCGAGCCGGCGTGCCGGTCGTCGTGAAGGAAGTCGGATGGGGAATTGCCGACGATCTCGTGCGCAAGCTCTTCGATGCGGGCGTCAGCGCGGTCGACGTCGCGGGCGCGGGTGGAACGTCATGGAGTGAAGTCGAGCGTCATCGTCTCGCCGAGCCCTGGCGCGCGCGCGTCGCGGCCGCGTTTGCCGGATGGGGCATTCCCACCGCGCAATGTTTGCAGGCAGCCCGCGCAATTGCTCCTGAGGGGTTGCTCTTTGCAAGCGGCGGATTGCGCGACGGCATGGATGTCGCAAAAGCGATTGCGCTCGGCGCCGATCTCGCCGGTATGGCCGGACCGTTTTTACGCGCTGCGGCCGACGGACACGACGCGGCGGTGGAGCGCGCCCGCGAAATAACGGAAGTGTTGCGCATCGTCATGTTTGCGACAGGAGCCCGTACGCTCGCCGATCTTCGCGGAACGCTCGTGCGCAAAAACGAGGAAGAACGGTGAACGAACTACGCGCCGCCGACGCGTATTGCCGGGTACTTTCGCGGGGACACTACGAAAACTTCATCGTCGCCGCACCTTTTCTCGACGCGCAAACGCGAACCGATCTTGCGCGAGTCTACGGATTTTGCCGCACCACCGACGATCTCGGCGATGAAAGCGGCACGCAAGGCGAAGCGCGGCTTGCGCGGTGGCGCGACGAAGTCGTCGCAACATTTGCGGGCGCGCTGCCGGTACATCCCGTTCTCTATGCGCTGCGCGAAACGATTTACCGGCGCGGGATGAGCGAGGCGCCGTTTCTCGACCTGATTGAAGCGAACGTTCAGGATCAACGCGTATCCTCGTATCCAACGTGGGCGAGTCTTGATGCGTACTGCATGCTCTCTGCGGCGCCGGTGGGTCGCATGGTTTTGGAAGTATTCGGTTTGACGAGTCCGCTTGCGCAACGGTTGTCGGACGACGTCTGCGTCGGGTTACAACTCGCCAATCACGCGCAAGACGTAAGTCGCGATATCAAACTCGGGCGCACGTATCTCGTCGGGACCGATCTTGCCGCCGGCGGCGTTCGAGGCGCGGTTGAGGCGATGGTAATGCGTGCGCGGCGTCTGCTCGATTCGGGCCGCAATTTGGAAGCGATGGCGCCGGCCGGACTGCGGATGCAGCTCGCACTCTATCGCCTGGGCGGCGTTGCAATTTGCGACGAGATCGCCGCGATCGACTACCGGACGGACGCGCAGAGGCCGCACGTCTCCGCGAAAAAGAAGCTGATGTTGCTGAGCGGCGTCATGATGGAAACGTTGCGTCCGCGGACACAGGTGCGTGATGCTGCGGCTACCTGAACGCGAACGCGATCCGCTGCGCGAAGCGGAACGATACTGTCGCGACATGGCACGTCGCGAAGCCAAGAACTTTTACTGGGGATTCATTTCGCTGCCGTACGATCAACGGGTAGCGATCTATGCACTGTACGATTTCGCCCGTCAAATCGACGATGAGACCGACGGCAGTACATCCGAACCCGGGCTTATCGCCGCGCGGCTGCAAGTGCATCGCGCGCGCATCCGGCGCGCGGTTGCCGGGGAACACGACGATCCGGTCATGCACGTGCTTTCGCGCGCGATCGAACGCTATGCAATCCCCGAGGCGGAGCTCATGATGTTGATCGACGGCGTCGAGTGCGACTTGACGAAGAAGCGTTATGCGACTTGGGACGAGCTGCGCGAGTATTGCACGCTTGTCGCCTCGGTCGTCGGACGGATGTGCGTTCGCATCTTCGGATTCACCGACCCGGTTGCACTCGAACGCGCCGACGATTTGGGCCGTGCGTTGCAGTTGACGAATATTTTGCGGGACGTGCGTGAAGACGCCGGCCTGGGACGCGTGTACTTGCCGCAAGAAGACCTCGCACGGTTCGGCGTAACTGAGACGACGGTTCAAGACGGCCTGCCGAGTCCGGAGTGGAACGCACTCGTCGCACTCGAAACGCAGCGCGCGCGCGCGCTTTTTGAGAGCGGTTACCAGGTGCTGAATTACATCCCGCGCCGAAGCGCGGTCTGCGTGGGAACCATGGCGGGCATTTACGAGCGGATTCTCGAGAAGATCGAGCGCGACCCCGACTTGCCGTTGCGCGAACGCGCGCGCTTGACGAACACAGAGAAGTTACAGGTGATGATCGGATCGTGGCTCCGCGTCGGGTAGCAATCGTCGGCGGCGGCCTCGCCGGACTTGCAGCCGCCGTCGACTTGAAAGACCGTGGCTGGAACGTCGAAGTCTTCGAGCGGAGCCGGCTACTCGGCGGCCGGGCCACGTCGTTTGAAATCGACGGGCGTGAAGTCGACAACGGACAACATGTCTTCCTGGCTTGCTGCACCGCATTCATCGATTTCGTCGAGCGCATCGGGATGTCGGACTACCTGCATCTTCAAGAGCGCTTCGACGTCATTGCGTTGTCAAAAGCCGGCGTTCGCAGCCGCCTGCGTGCGGCGCCGCTTCCGGCACCGCTGCACCTCCTGGCATCCTTCATGCGCTATCGTCATATGAAGTGGCCCGCGCGCTTGCAGGTGGCTTACGCACTGACGAAGATCCGCAGCGCGCTTGCGTCGCAGGAGAGCTTTCAGGCGTGGCTCACGCGCAACGGACAGAGTTCCGAAGCGATCGCTGCTTTTTGGGATCCGTTTGTCGTCCCCGCGCTCAATGCTTCGCTCGAACGGGTAACGGCTGCCGATGCGGCCTTCGTGATCGTGAATGCATTTTTGAGCGATGCGGACGCTGCGCGATTCGGCTGGTCGACGATTCCGCTCGAACACGTCATGCGCGCAGCCGCCGAGCGCGCCGACGCCGTTCATCTCTCGACGACCGTTTTCAACATGGAAGCGCAGGCTGAGCATTCGGTCACGTTGCAGACGGCGAACGGCGCTCACCGCTTCGATGCCGTCGTACTTGCGGTCGCGCCGCCGCAGCTGGCGAGGCTTCTGGGCGATCCACGACGCTTCGGCGTTTCAAATCTCGAACGGTTCGAAGCGAAGCCGATCGTCGATATTCATCTCTGGCATGACGGCGGCGCGACGCCGTTTGATTTTGCTGCGCTGATCGATTCGCCGGTGCAATGGATTTTTCAAAAGGGCGACGGCTATCTGTGCTGCAGCGTGAGCGCCGCCGATCGCTACATGGCAATGGACACTGCAGAGTTGACCGCGCTTGCCTGGAACGAAGTGCGCGAGACAGTGCGCGAACTCGCAAGCGCGTCGCTGCTCAAGAGCGCAGTGACGCGAAATCCGAATGCCACGTATCTCGCGCAACCCGGTATTGCGCGACCCCGGTCGCGGACGCTGCAAACCAACGTCGCAATTGCGGGTTCATGGACGGGAACCGGATGGCCCGATACGATGGAATCCGCAGTACGCAGCGGACGCGAAGCCGCTGCGGTACTCGACGGTGCAGCGACCGGGTTTTCGCGTTCGGCGAAAGCCCATATAGAAGAGGTTCCCGCAGTTGGTTGATGCTCTGGCGCGCGCGATAGACTGGCTGATCGAACGGCAGGCGCCGGACGGCTGGTGGACCGGCGAACTCGAGTCGAATGTAACGATGACGGCCGAGCACGTTTTGATGCTTCGTTTTTTGGGCGTCGATCTCGCGCCAATCCGCGACGGCGCGATCAAACACATCCTGGCCGAACAGCGCAGCGACGGATCGTGGGCGCAATACTTCGACGGTGCCGCCGATTTGAGCACGACGATTGAATCGTACGTCGCACTCAAAGTCCTCGGCGCCGATCCGGAGAGCGACGCGATGACCCGGGCACGCAGTCTCATTCTGCGCCTTGGGGGACTGGTCAACGCCCGCGTGTTCACGAAGATTTGGCTTGCGCTCTTCGGCAAATATCCATGGGACGGCGTACCCTCGCTGCCGCCCGAGATCGTGTTCTTTCCGTCGTGGATGCCGTTCAATCTCTACGATTTTTCATGCTGGGCGCGCGGCACGATCGCGCCGCTGACGCTCGTCATCACGCGACGGCCCGTACGTGAACTCGGTGTCGAGATCGACGAATTGGTTGTCGACGGCACGCAAGCTTCGATGCATCGCGTCGCAGGGCGCGGTTTCTTCGCTTGGGTCGATCGCGCGTTGAAATGGTACGACCGCTTGCCGTGGCAACCGTTTCGCACGCGCGCGATGCAGGCAACGGTGAAGTGGATCGTCGAGCGTCAAGAAGCCGATGGAAGCTGGGGCGGCATTCAGCCGCCGTGGGTCTATTCGCTGATGGCACTCAACAACGAAGGGTTCGCACTCGATCATCCGGTGATGCGTAAAGGCCTTGCCGGAGTAGAAATCTTTAAGATCCACGACGAGCGCGGCTGGCGTTTTCAAGCGTGCATGTCGCCGGTCTGGGATACCGCGTGGGCTCTTCGCGCGCTTGCCGCCGCGGGATTCCGGCGCGATCATCCAGTGATGCAGCGCGCCGTTGCGTGGATCTTACGCGAGCAGATCGCTGCCGATCAACCCGGTGATTGGCAAGTGAGGTGCGCCGCCGTTCCCAACGGCGGGTGGGCATTCGAGTTCGACAACGATATCTATCCGGATATCGACGACACGGCGGTCGTCGTGCTTTCGCTGTTGGAAGGCGGCGATCGCGATACGGTCGCAGAGGCGGTCGATCGCGGCGCGTGCTGGACGCTCGCGATGCGTTCCAGCAACGGTGCGTGGGGCGCCTTCGATCGCGACAACACGAGCGAACTCGTGTATAAAATCCCGTTCGCCGATTTCGGAGCGCTCACCGATCCGCCCAGCGAAGACGTCACCGCCCACGTGCTCGAGATGATGGGTGCGCTAGGGTATGACGAGAGCAACGAATATGTTGCGTCGGGGTTGCGGTATCTGCGCGAAACGCAACGGCCGAACGGATCGTGGTTCGGGCGCTGGGGCGTGAACTACGTCTACGGAACGTGGTGCGTAATTTCGGCGCTCTACGCCTTGCGCACCGGCGACGACATGGTGGCGCGCGGCGCCGATTGGCTCGAGCGCGTGCAGAATCACGACGGCGGCTGGGGCGAGACGTGCCATTCGTACGTCGACGAGTCGTTTGCGGGGGTCGGACCGAGTACGGCCTCGCAAACTGCCTGGGCCGTGATCGCGATGCAACTTGCCGGTCGCGGCAAGGGCAACGCCGCCCAGCGGGGGCTGCATTACTTGCGGGCGACCCAGCGGGCGGATGGCACCTGGGACGAGCCGTATTTTACGGGAACGGGGTTCCCGGGTTACTTTTATATCAACTATCATTTGTACCGGCATCTCTTTCCACTCATGGCCCTGGCCATGGACAGCACGCCGGATGCACTTGCCTTCGCGCTACCTACCGAGCAAGAGGAGTACCTCACACCGTCATGAGCATGCCGCTGCGGCAACAACTGGCCGTCGGATCGTACATTATGAGCAAGAAGCTCAAGGGCGAGAAGAAGTATCCGCTCGTTCTCGAGCTCGAGCCGCTGCTGCAGTGCAATCTCGCATGCGCGGGCTGCGGAAAAATTGCGCATCCGAACGAGATTCTGCGCAAGCGACTGAGCGTCGAGGAGTGTATCGCGGCGGTTGAAGAATGCGGTGCGCCGATCGTTTCGATCGCGGGCGGCGAGCCGCTCGTGCACGAGCACATGCCGCAGATCGTGCAAGCGCTCGTCGATCGCAAGAAGTTTGTCTTTCTTTGCACGAACGCGCTGCTGCTCGAGAAAAAAATCGAGCAGTATACGCCGTCGCCGTATTTCGCGTGGATGATTCACATGGACGGCCTGAAAGAACGTCACGATGAATCGGTCTGCCGCGAAGGCGTCTTCGATAAGGCCGTGGCCGCGATCAAAGTGGCGAAGGAGCGCGGCTTCCGGGTCTTCACCAACACGACGTTCTTCAATAAAGACGATGCGTCGTCGATTCGCGCCGTACTCGACTATCTCAACGACGATCTCAAAGTCGACTCGATGCAGATCTCGCCCGCGTACGCCTACGAGAAGGCGCCGGATCAAGAGCATTTCTTGGGCGTGGACGAAACGCGCAAGGTCTTCCGTGAAGCCTTCGCCGGCGGCGCGCGCGGCCGGTGGCGTCTGAATCACAGTCCCGTCTATCTCGATTTCCTCGAAGGCAAAGTCGACTTCGAGTGCACGCCGTGGGGCATCCCGTGCTACACGGTGTTCGGTTGGCAACGTCCGTGCTATTTGATGTCTGATGCACCGTACGCGAAGACATACAAAGAACTGATCGAGGAGACCGATTGGGAGAAGTACGGACGCGGAAAGCACCCGAGCTGCGCAAACTGCATGGCACACTGCGGTTACGAACCGACCGCCGTCCTTCGCACGACGGGTTCGTTGAAAGAGTCGATACGCGCCGCCCTTGGCCGCTGATCGCGTCTTTCTGACCGGCGCAACCGGGTTCGTCGGTGCGCACGTTCTCCGCGCACTCCTCGAACGCGGCTACGCCGTACGCGCGTTGGTGCGCGATCCGTCGGTCATCTTAGGCCAATGCGAAACGGTCACCGGCGATCTCACGCGCCCGGGTGAGTTCGTGCGCGCGCTTGGTGACTGCCGGTACGTCGTGCATTGCGCGGCGCTTTATTCATTCACGCCGCGCGACCGTGCGCTGCTGCACGACGTCAACGTGAAGGGGACCGCGGGACTTCTCGCTGCCGCCTATCACGCAGGCGTCGAACGCGCGGTCGTCACTTCGAGTTCCGCGACGCTCGGCGTTGCCTCGGTCACGCGCCGCGATGACTATCACTCATCGAAAGTGCTGCAGGAGCACGAGGCGTTCTCCGCCCGCATCCCCGTCATCGCCGTATTGCCGACCGCGCCGGTAGGACCCGGTGACTCGAAGCCGACGCCGACCGGAAAGATGATTCTCGATTTTGCACGCGGCGCAATGTTTGCAAGACCGCCGGGCGACGGCGGGATGAATCTCGTTGCGGTCGAGGACGTTGCCGATGCGCACGTCTCGGCGCTCGAACGCGGACGTCCCGGTGAACGGTATGTCGCCGGTGGTGAAAACTTCACCTTCGATCAATTATGGGAATTGCTGGGCGAAATCACCGGCCGTCCTGCGCCTTCGTTTCGCGCTCCGTACGCGCTCGCGCTCGCGGTAGCCTACGTCGACGAAGCACGCTGCCGGATTCTGCCGGGCGCGCGTCCGTTTGCACCGTTGGAAGGTGTGCACATGGCGACGCGGCGGATGTTCACCGATTCCTCGAAAGCGATCGACGAGCTGTATTATCACCCCCGTTCGGTGCGCGCGGCGCTCAAACGCGCGTTCGAGTGGTATCGCGCGCACGGCTATTGTTCGTGATCGATCCCCGCGATGTCACGGTCATCGCGGCAACCGGATTGGAAGCGCGCGCAGTACGGCGCGAGTGCCCGCAGTTGAACGTCATGGAATCCGGCATAGCGCTAGCGAAGTTGGATCGCTCCCGATTGAGCGACGCGGTTATTAGCTGTGGCCTCGCCGGCGGATTATCGCGCGAGCTGCCGACGGGGACGGTTCTGATACCGCGTGAGGTTGCGCGCGTTGATGGTAATCGGGTTGCATGTGACGAGGCGATGCAACGCGCGCTGGTCGAGGCGGCACGACGGCTCGGGTTCGACCCGGTCGAAGAACCGATGATGACGAGCGCAACGATCGTTCATGGTGAAGAGCGCGCGCGTTTTGCAGAACGCGGTTTTGTGGGCGTCGATATGGAGAGCGGCCTTATCGACGCGCCGCGCATTGCCGTCGTGCGCGTTATCCTCGATACGCCGGACAACGAACTCTCCGCGGCCTGGGCCAGACCCGCGATCGCATTGATGAATCCGCTTCTATGGCCGCAAGCCGCATGGCTCGCACGCAACGCGCCTCGTTGCGCGAGAATCGCCGCTGTCATCCTGAACGAAGTTGAAGGATCGCCTCGAGACAATCGCGCGTAACGATCCTTCAACTGCGCGCCTGCGGCGCTTCGTTCAGGATGACACAGCGGGTTAGTGGCTCGGGCGCAACGCGCCTTATGGCGCGAGAATCGCCGCTGTCATCCTGAACGAAGTTGAAGGATCGCCTCAAGACAATCGCGCGTAACGATCCTTCGACTGCGCGCCTGCGGCGCTTCGTTCAGGATGACAGAGCGGGTTAAAATCCGCGAATTCGTTTCCTCAACCACGTCTTATGTTGCGATGCGACGCGGGGCCAGAGCGCGTCCATGCGATCCGTCTCCAGATCGAAGTGCTCTTTCAGGATCCGCGCGAGCGCCTCGGCGTTCGGTGCGCTCTCCTCACTCATTCCCGAATCGCTTTGAATCTGAAGTGCGGAATTCGTCAGCGTAATCATGCCGCGATCGGTGAGTTTTGCCGCGATGAGATTCTGGACGAACGGCGATTCCGCCGTCGTCGCGAGCAATCGCGCTTTCGGCTCGAAGTCTTCGAACGCGCGCGGTTCTTCGGTGAAGTCGTACGTCGAGCCGTTCTGACGGTGATTATGAAATCGCCACCAGTCGCCGCTGCGCGTGAGACGAAACTCGAAGCGTCCGTCCGAGAAAAATCCCTCGTGCAGCGGCGTCGGCGTCAGCATGCCGTTTCCGAATCCGACGTCGGCGAGAAACGGCTGATCGAGACGCACGATGAGCACGAGGTGATTCATGAGCGCAGCATTGCCGTTCTTTTCGCGGTTTACGGCGCCCGCTACGAGATCTACCGTAAATCCGAGTTCGCGTAGGGCCCATGCGAAGAGCCCGTTCATCTCGTAACACCAGCCGCCACGGCGTTCGTCGACGATTTTCTCGAAAACCGTATCCAGATCGAACGAGCGCCGAACTCCCAACTGTATGTCGAGATTCTCGAACGGAATCGCGAGCACGTGCGCGCGATGCAGATTCCGGAGCGTTTGCCGCGAGGGAGAGAGCGGACCGCCGTAACTGATGCGGCGCAGATACCGATGGAGCCGGGTCACGCTCTTAGTTTACAACGCTTTGACCGCCGCGGTAAGCGCGTCGACCGATGCTTTTGCGTCGCCGAAGAGCATCGCGGTGTTCGGCATTTCGTAGAGTGGATTATCGATACCGGCAAAACCGGAACGCATCGAACGCTTAAGGACGATGACGTTCCCTGCTTTATCGACGTCGAGAATCGGCATGCCGTAGATCGGCGAACTCTTGACGCTGCGCGCGGCGGGATTCGTGACGTCGTTCGCGCCGATCACGAGCGCGACGTCGGTTGTCGGAAACTCGGCATTGGCTGCGTCGAGATCGAGCAGTTCCTCGTACGGCACGTTTGCTTCGGCGAGTAACACGTTCATGTGTCCCGGCATGCGGCCCGCGACTGGATGGATCGCGTAGAAAACGTGCACGCCGCGATTCTCAAGTTGGTCCGCGAGTGCTTTCACACTGTGTTGCGCCTGCGCGACCGCCATGCCGTAGCCCGGTACGAACATCACCTTGTTCGCGTATGCGAGCATGATCGCGACGTCGTCGGCATTGACGCTGCGCACATTTTGCGGTCCGCCGCCGGCCGCCGCCGTTTCCGTTCCACCGGCCGCGCCGAACGCCCCGAAGAGCACGTTGGTGAGCGGACGATTCATCGCCTTGCTCATGTCGACGGTGAGAATGGTACCGCTCGCGCCGACCAGAGCGCCGCAAATAATCAGCAGTACGTTATCGAGCTCGAAGCCGGTGATCGCCACGGCGAGACCCGTGAACGAGTTTAAGAGTGAAATAACGACCGGCATATCGGCGCCGCCGATCGGGAGCACGAAGAGCACGCCGAGCACAAGCGCTGCGGCGAGCAGTCCGAGGAACGCACCGGGCGGCAATGAGCCCGCACTCGCGATAAACCATGCGCCGAGTGCGACGATGACGACCAAGATCAACGCGTTGACGACTTGCTGGCCCGGATACGTGATCGGGCGTCCGGTCATGACTTCTTGCAATTTCAGAAACGCGATGATCGAACCGGCAAGACTGATCGAGCCGATGATCATCGAGAGCACGAGCGACACGGAGACGATCGGATCGAGCGCGGTCGCGTCCTGCAACGCGACATAATATTCGACGACGCCGATCGTTGCAGCGGCGCCGCCGCCGGCGCCGTTGTAGAGCGCGACCATTTGCGGCATCGCGGTCATCTTCACGCGCACTGCGGCGATGACGCCGATTGCGCCACCCAAAATGATACCGATCGCGATCGCCCACCAGCCCAGGCCCATCGTCTGTACGAGCGCGATGACGATTGCGATGAACATGCCGACGGCCGCGAGCCGGTTGCCGAAGCGCGCGGTCGGCGGAGCGTTCAGAAAATGCAATCCGAGGATGAAGAGCGCAATTGCGACCAGATCGAGTAGCGACGCTGTAAGCGCCATCGTCGTCACTTACTTGCTCTCCTTACGGCGGAACATTTGCAGCATTCGCTCCGTTACGGCAAATCCGCCGAACACGTTGATCGCCCCCAGCGTCACCGCGAGAATGGCGAGGATCGTCGCAGCGACGTGATTGCCGCCCGCATTGAACAGTGTGGCGGTTACGACGATCGCGCCGACGATCACGATACCGTGAATCGCGTTCGTCGCCGACATCAGCGGCGTGTGCAGCGTCGTCGGAACCTTCGAGATGACCTCGAAGCCGACAAAGACTGCGAGCATGAACACGGTGAGAAGCGTAATCAGATGACTCACGTCGGTCACGGTGCCGAACCTCCAAGCGGTACTTGGCCATCGCGTGTGATACACGCGCCTTTGATCACTTCGTCGTCAAAATCAAGTGCGAATACACCGTCTTTTAGAAACGGCGAGAGCAACGCGTAGACGTTGCGCGAATAGAGCTGGCTTGCGTTGTACGGCATCGTCGATGCGAGGTTCGTCGTGCCGATGATCGTTACGCCGTTGCCGGTGACGATCGTTTCATCCGGTTTGGTGAGCGCCGCATTGCCGCCGGCTTCCGCAGCGAGATCGACGATGACCGAACCGGGCTTCATAGCGGCAATTGCGGCTTCGCTGATGAGAATCGGCGCACGGCGTCCGGGCACGAGCGCCGTCGTAATGACGACGTCGTTCTTACCGATCTGCTCGACCATCCACGCGCGCTGGCGTTCCTGCTGTTCGGGCGTCAACTCTTTTGCGTAGCCGCCCGTGCCTTCGGCGCTTTCGCCGAGATCGAACTCCAAAAATGCGGCCCCCAGCGACTGCACTTGCTCTTTCACGACCGCGCGTACGTCGTAACCGCTGACCACGGCGCCGAGTCGCCGCGCCGTTGCAATCGCTTGTAGTCCCGCAACGCCCGCGCCTAAGATCAGCGCCCGCGCCGGCGGAATCGTGCCGGCCGCGGTCGTGAGCATTGGGAAGAACTTGGGCAATGCTGCTGCCGCGAGCAACACCGCTTTATATCCGGCGATGTTGCTTTGTGACGACAGCGCGTCCATCGACTGCGCGCGTGTAATGCGCGGAATCATCTCCATCGCGAGCGCGGTGACGCCGGCCGACGCGAGAGTCTGAACGATGCCCGGGTCGCCGAGCGGATTCAAAAATCCGACGAGGGTCGAGCCGCGCGGGAGTTGCGAAAAGAACTCCGGCGGTTCTTTGCCGACGGTGACGACGACGTCGGCCGAGGAAAGAAGAGCGGCCGGATCATCGACGATCGATGCTCCGGCCTTCTCATATTCAGCGTCGGGGAAGGCGGCGGACACTCCGGCGCCGCGCGCAACGCGCACCTCCGCACCGGATTTCACAAGTCGTTGGACGGTCTCCGGGACGAGCGCCACCCGGCGTTCGCTCAGAGCAGTCTCTCGCGGAACGGCGACGATCATGTCGCGTGCGTTCCCGCGCGTGACTATCCCATCCTGCGACTATCGTCGCAAGAGCGCCGGAGTTAATACCACGTCGCGCAATCGGGGCCGTTGTTGCACGAACGCGCCGCTTTCATCACCGCATCGAGTTGCGAGAGCGGAAAACTGCGCCACTCGAAGCGGCCCTGCGGTCCTGCGCTTCGCGTTTGCGGCTCGAGCACCTCATACGCCGCAAAGGCTCCGCGATAAAAATACGCGAGCAGATGCAGGGGCTTTTCCTCGATCTTCCCGAGTCCGGCGGAACGCGAAAAGTCGATCAGCTCTCGAGGCGAGAGCACGTCGCCGAGATCGGCACGCCCCGTCGCTTGCCCCGGACGCAACGAGTACGGATTCATCGCCGTCACTCGCACGTAGGTTTCGCGGACGACGGGCGAATGGATATCCTTTGCGTCGACCGCGAACACAATTTGTTCGGAGCTTGCCGTCTCGAACTTCCATCGTTGAAGCCGTTGACCGTTCAGCGGCCCGTGATCCATCCCGACGCTCTTGAACTGTGCCGAGGACTGTAATCGCGTAATCTCAGCGAACGCCGGTTCACCGACGTCCGCGCGCGCCGATGCGCCGAACGTCAGGAGCATCGCGGCGGCGAGCACACGCCCAATCATGCGATGGAGATTCGGTTTTTCAGAACTCCGATCTTTTCGATATCGACTTCCATCACGTCGCCGTCGCGCAGAAATTCCGGAGGCGTTCGCGCGAAACCGACGCCTTCCGGCGTACCGGTTGCGATTACGTCGCCTGCCTCGAGCGTCATGCCCTTCGAAAGTTCCGCGATGAGGCGAGGAATGCGGAAGATCATGTTCGATGTCTTGCTGTGCTGCTTCTCAACACCGTTCAGACGGAACGCAATGTCAAGCGCGTGCGGATCGCCGATTTCATCGGCGGAGACGATCCATGGGCCGATCGGCGCGGAATCATCAAGGCTTTTGCCCTTGAACCACTGCACGTGCGCGCGCTGCAGATCGCGCGCGGTGACGTCATTGAACGCTGTATATCCAAAGATCACGGCGTGGGCGTCTGCTTCTTTGACGCCTTTGCAGCGGGCTCCGATAACGACGGCGAGTTCCGCTTCGAAGTCGTGTTCATTCGAGACGTTTGCTTCCAGATGCAACGTCGCATCGGGCGCGGCGATCGCGGTCGGCGCCTTGGTGAAGAATGTCGGAACGTCGGGAAGTTTCAACTCGCGTCCCGAGGCACGCGCGCCTTCCTTTGCGTGTTCGAGATAATTGCGCCCGACGCAGAAAATATTGCGCAGCGGCCGCACCGGAGCATCGAGCGTAACGTTTGCCAGTGGAATTACTTCATCGCCGGAATGCCACGCAACGCGTTCGTGCGGCGCGAGCGCGATATATTCGAGTAGCGTCGACGTCGAAATCGTGCGGACGGCGTCGCCTTCGATGACGCCGGGCCGAACGCGCCCGTCGGCGGTGCGAAACGTTACAAAGCGCATATCTACGCTAGTCTATCACTCCTTGCGGCTCGTGAGATGCCACAGGTCGCAGTAGCGGCAGTGATAAATCGAAAGACGTCCGAGCGTGCCGTTCATGAGCATCGCGGCGCGCGCATGCTCTTCACTTGCGTAGGCGTCTTTTGACGTACAGCTTCGCTCTCGTCCGCCGCCGTCGTCGAGAAACGGAATCCGAGGGAGCGGCTTACGGCCGGTGTGTCGGCGACGGGGCAACGATCTTGTTCAGATCCGGCAGGCTATTGCTTTGCTTCTGCTGGTCCTGTTGCTGTTTCTGGGCCCACGCTTTCGCTTCGGCTTGGGCTTTGTCCATCATGTCGGTTGCAGCGCCGATCTGATCGCCCCAGTTGCCGCCGCGCGAAATGATATCGACGCCGCGATGCACGTTGTGCGTCTTCGGATCGTAATCGTACGTGACCTTATACAGACCGACTTCCGCCGTGCCGTCGGGGTGACGAATCCACATTTGCAACACGTTGCCGTAGGTCTGCGCGTTGAACGTCAAGCACGGCTGCTGTTGATTTTTCGGACATTGTTTTGCCGAATTGCCGGACTTCACACGGACGATTTGACCCTTGTTGTTGACTTCTACGACGAAATCGGTGTGCATCGCGTACGGCGGCATATACGGCGTCGGTAGCGCGTGCGGCGCTTTCTGCGGCGCAGGTGTGGCTGCGATGCCCGGGGCAAGCGTTGCGGCAAGTGAGGCGGCGAGCGTGAACGCCCAACCGTTAAAACGGATCTTCATGACTGCTTTCGAAACGGCAAAATGCGGGTGTGAAGTTCCCGGAGCAGGCAAGCCGTTCCCCCGGGACCATTGCGCGAACGGCGCGAATTACGCGGGGTCGTGCCGTTTTATCGCTCCATTATCGCAGCGTTCGTAGCGCTGCTCGTCGCCGTTGCCCCCGCCTCCGCGGCACGGCAAATCGTCGACCTTCATAAACTCGACGCCTACTTTGCCCTCTTTGCCAGCGATTCAAACGTTCCGTGGAAGCCGACGGTCGTTCGCCTCGATACCTACTCGAGCGCACCCGTCCAGTTCGCCGTGTTTCAGGTTCATCCGGGCGATGTTTTGACGGCCGGGAGCAACACGCGTCCGCGCGCGGTCGATACGCGCGGAAAAACGCCCGTCGCAACCTTCAGCTACACGCCTCCCGGCGGCTATCAGTTCCAAGCAAATCAAGTAACGGTACCGCTCGGCTCGCGTGAAGGGTTCTTCGTCGTCGAGGCGAGGCGCGGGAACGTCGGCGAGCAAGTGTGGATCAATCGCACGCGTGTCGGTCTTGCGACCAAAGAAACACCGGGCGAACTTCTCGTTTACGGCGCCGATCTCGGAACGGGACGGGCGCTTGCGCACATGCGCGTGCAGTTCGTCGTGAACGGCAACTTCGCGACGCGCGAGACGGATTCGCACGGCATCATTCGTTGGAATCATGCGCCGCGTCCGATCTTCGCACTCGCGCAATGGGCCGATAGTTACGCGTTTACGAGTCTATTGCCGCAAGCGCCGCTGCCATCGACCATCGTCGGCGTGCGCAGCGACACAGCCGTCGTTCACGCCGGGGATCAAGTTCGAATCGTCGGATTTGCGCGCACGCGTTCGGGTTCGGTGATGAAAGCAGCGTCGGGAACGGCCAACGTTTCGATGCGCTTGGGTGGAACGCTCGTCGCGCAGGCGCAAGCGCCGCTCGATGGAGCCGGTGCGTTCAGTGCGACGCTTCCCGTACCGCCGAATGCAACGGCCGGCGATTACGCCGTGCTCGCGCAAGTCGAAGGCGGCGTCGGCGGCGCAACGGTGCACGTCGATGCAAACGCCAACGGTCTCTCGCTCAACGTTGCGGGCGGCTGCGAAAATACGTGCGATCCGAACGCACAAGTGCCGGTTGACATTACCGCGTCGCGCGGCGGCACTCCGGTTCACGTGACCGTCGTGCGCTCGCCGCACGTGTACGTGGGTTACAGTCCGGAAACCGAACCGTGGGCAACGACAAAGTGGATCGAGCGGACGGTGAGTACCGACGGAAACGGCCGCGCGGTAGTGATGATCGTGCCGCCGACCGACGGTCTTTCGTCGACATACGGGGTTCGCGTCGAAGCATCGGGCGCGACCGCGGTCACGCGTATTCTCGTACCGACGTCGCGCGTCGCCATTAGACTGCAGCTCGACCGTTCCGAGCAAACGCTCGGAACGCCGATTAACTTCGAAGTCTACGCGAACGAAATTGCGAGCGGCAAGCCGGTCGCCGGCGCGCAGGTGCGGGCAACGTTGTCGCACGGTCCGTCAACGCAGGAACAAGTCTTGACGCTCGATGGAAACGGCCACGCACACGGCACGTTCAACTCGCCGGTGCTCGGTATGAATCTCGTGATGGCGACGGTACAGAGCGGCTCGAACAAATCGACGGACGCGGGCCAAGTCGACATCGTGCCGCAAGCGGGCGGTGATGCGGCGGAAAGTGGAAGCTCCGACGCGCACGTGTCGCTCGATAAGAATATTTATCACGCGGGCGACGACGTGCACGTCAGCGCATCGTTGCCGGGCGCGAGCGGCGATGCGTTGATCACGCTGGAAAGCGCGATCGGATCGCAGACCGTGGTTACGCGAGTAAACGGCGGTCGCGCGGAAAGTTCGTTGAAAGCGAATGATGCGCCGGGGGACCTGCGTATCGGCGCTGCGTTCGTTCGCGACGGCGCGATGGAATGGACGAGCGTCCCGCTCTCCGTCGACGCGCCGGGACGGCCCGAATTCGTTCCGCTCGGCATCGAAGCGGCGCAATTTTCACCGGGCGCATCTGCGTCCGTGACGCTGCGCGACACGCGCGATGTTCCGGGAACCGTGATCGTCCGCATCAGCCGCGGAGCGCCGTCGGGAAGCGCGCTCTTCGATTCCGCGCCGGCACTTCTCGCCGTCGGCGTCGCGGCAACGCAGGTGAGCGCGCCCTCCGGCCGCACGTGGCATCCTTGGGTCGATTCGACCGGCGAACACGCGCAAGTGCTCGGCTTCGTGCGCCGCACGCTGCCGCCGCAAGATCTCACCGTCTCCGAAGCCGATACGCAAGTCGTATCGTGGAGCGTCGCACGCGATGAAGGAAATGCGCTGCCGTTGCAACTCCCGCAAGCGCGCGGGCGGTATACAGTGTCCGTGTTGAAAATTACCGACGACGGCCGCGTCGTAGCAGCATCCTCCTCTATTGTGGTGCAATAGTGGCGAAACCCAAGCCCGGAACGGCAACGCTGATGTTGCTGGATACGTACGGTCTGGTGTATCGTGCGTTCTTTGCGTTGCCGCCGCTCACAACGACGCGCGGGACGCCGATTAACGCCGTGTACGGGTTTACGATGATGCTCAACAAGCTCATCAACGACGAAAAACCTACGCACGTCGTCGCTGCTTTCGATAAAGGCATGCCCGCTGCGCGTGTCGCGCTCTATAAAGACTATAAAGCGCAACGCGATGCGATGCCTGATGATTTGCGAAGCCAATTTGCGCTCGTTCGGCAAGTGCTCGCGGTCCACAAAATTCCGGTCGTCGAGATCGAGGGCATGGAAGCCGACGATATTATTGCGACGCTCGCGCGCAAAGCCGAAGATGCGGGTGAACGCACGCTGGTCGTGACCGGGGATTTGGACTTGCTCCAAATCGTCGACGAGAAAACGACCGTGCTGACGACGCGCCGCGGTATCACCGAATTGGGACGATACGACCCGCCGGCCGTGACCGAGCGGTTCGAACTCCAACCGCGACAACTGCCGGATTATCGCGGGCTCAAAGGCGACCCGTCGGACAATCTTCCCGGCATTCCCGGCGTCGGTGAAAAAACGGCGATCAAGCTGATCAAAGCTGCGGGTTCGCTCGATGCGCTCGTAGCGGATCCGTCGCTCGCCGGGACGGTGAAACTCCAGAAGCTCGTCGAAGACTACGGCGCGCAAGCGCAAGTCTGTCGCGACGTTTCGGTCGTTCATCGCGATCTGCCGGTCGAGGTCGACTGGAGCAATCGCTACAAGTTTCCAAGCGACACCGACTTGTATCCGCTCTACGCGGAACTCGAATTCAAGACGCTGCTCGCGAAACTGAAGCCGCCGGTCGACGGCCTTCCGCTCTTCGCGGCCGACAAGCGGATCGAAGGTAATTATCGATCGTATGTCGCCTCGGTCGATCCGCCGGAGTTCGAACGCCTTGCGGACGATATCCGTGCACTTGCGAACTCCGAGCTCGTCGCAGTTGCCTTACGCGAACATGACATCGGGCTCTCCGGTGCCGCTGGAACGGGAGTGTCATTCGCACTCGCTGCGTTGTCGCACGAGAACGTGCGGTCCGCGGTCGGGACGCTGCTGCGCGAAGCAAAGCGCCTTGCAGCGTACGACGTCAAGCGCGTCATTCACGCGCTGCACGCGCACGGTGTCGAGCACTATCGCTTTGAAAACGATGCGATGATCGCGGCGCATCTGCTCAATCCGGGACGCACGTTCGGCGAAATTTCCGATGCGGCCGCGGAGCAGTTGCAGACGAATCCCGGCGACGATGCAGCGGCATACGCCGATGCGACGCTACAGATTGTTTTGAAAGCGCGCGAGACGCTTGACGAGCGCGACCAGCTTCGGCTCTACGAAGACGTCGAGGTGCCGCTCGCTCCGATTCTTGCCAAAATGGAAGCCGCCGGCATCGCGGTCGATACGACCGAGCTCGACGTCATCGGTCGTGAAATCGATGAGGCGACGACGCGTTTACAGCGGCACATTTTCGATTTCGCGGGCGAAGAGTTCAACATCGGCTCGCCCATGCAGCTCGGCAACATTCTATTCGGCCGTCTCGGTATTCCGGGCGGAAAAAAGACGAAAACCGGCTGGGCGACCGGCGTCGAAATTCTGCAAGGGCTCTCGAAAGAGTATCCGATCTGCGCGCTCGTGCTCGAGTGGCGTGAAGTGACGAAACTCAAGAACACGTACGTCGACGTCATTCCGCAGCTGCTCGACAAGCACGACCACCGGTTGCACACCGTCTTCAATCAAACATCCACCGCGACCGGCCGTCTTTCGTCGACGAATCCGAATCTGCAGAATATCCCGGTACGCGGCGATCTCGGCCGTCGCATTCGCAAAGCATTCGTCGCAAAAGATAGCGATCACGTGTTACTCGCGGCCGACTACAGCCAAATCGAACTGCGGCTGATGGCGCACCTCTCCGGCGACGAAGCGATGCGTATGGCGTTCGAAGAAGGTCAAGACATTCACGACTTTACCGCGCGGCAGATCTTCGACGTAGCGCCGGGAGAATCGGTCGACGGCAACCAGCGGCGCATGGCCAAGAGCGTAAATTTCGGTTTGCTCTACGGCATGTCGGATTTCGGGCTCGCACAGCGGCTCGAAATCAGCCGCGCCGATGCGCGCGACATTACGAACGCGTATTTTGCGCGGTTTCCGAGCGTCCGGGACTACATCGAGCGCACGATCGATGACGCGCGTCGCAACGGCTACGTATCAACGATCCTCGGCCGCCGCCGCTACATGCCCGCACTTACTTCGAGTAATTATATGCTGCGCTCAGCCGCAGAACGCGAGGCGACGAATGCGCCGCTTCAGGGAAGCGCCGCCGACCTCATGAAGCTTGCGATGGTGAAAATCGACCGGGCGCTCGAGTCCTCACCATACGCGACGATGCTGCTGCAAATTCACGACGAACTCATCTTCGAGGTGCACAACGACCATCTCCACGAGGTCGCGCAGCTCGTGCGCTCGGAGATGGAAAATGCCCTCGCACTTTCCGTCCCGTTGGAAGTGACCGTGAAAACCGGCACGAATTGGTACGACGTGGAGGCAATGCCCGACGCATGAATTCTCGCCGCACGGTCATCGCGTTGTCGTTGATCGTAGCGGCGATTCTTTTGGTCTGCGCGGTGGTGCGAACCGCCTTGTGGACCTATGGCGCGGATACCGGCACGCTCGCCATCGCGATACAGAACGTTCCGTCGGGAATGTTCGATCAGTTCGAACACGCCTCGCATTTCCGGTTTCACTGGTCGCCGATCCTTGCCGCGCTCTATCCGCTCCTCGCGATTACACGGTCGATTTTGACGCTTCAAATCGTTCAAATTCTGCTGGTCGTTGCGTCGGTGGGCGTGTACTATCTCTTGATCGAGCGCTATATCGGAAAACCGCTTGCGGTACGCTGTGCAATTGTTGCACTGCTGTACCCGCCGCTCATTGCGCTCGCGTTTGACGAATTTCACGAGCTTGCATTCGATCCGTTCCTCACGTTCTCGGCGCTGCTTGCGCTTTCGAATCGAAAGTGGGTATGGTACGCGCTCACCGTCGCGCTGCTGCTCTGCGTCAAGGAAGACGTCGCGCTCTTGTGCGGCTTGTTCGGCGGCGTCTTGACGGTTGCCGGAATGCGCCGAAACGATCGCGCGTATGTCACGGCCGGCGGTTTAACGGTGCTCGGTGCGGCAGCCGTCCTTATTGCGTATTTCGGGATCATCATCCCGCGCGTCGGCGGATGGGGACCCTCGGGCTTTTACACCTATCCGTACAACCAAGGTATCGGCGCCGTTGCGCGTCAGATTTTCAACACCGGACGGCTGACGTACGTGTTGGAGATGCTCGTGCCGCTCGCGTTTCTGCCGCTGCGCACGCCGTGGTTTTGGTTCGTGGTTCCGGGACTCGGGATCATCCTCTTAGCGAATTCCGGTGATGTGTGGCGCATGGGCATGCACTACGTGGCGCTGTGGATTCCGTGGATACTGCTCGCGATGGCTGCCGGTGTCGCTCAGATTCGCGAACATGCGGGAGAGCGGGCCGCTCTGCGATGGTCATCGGCGGCAATTGCGCTCTGTGTCGTCTTTCTCATCGCGTTTAATCCGACGCACGCCGAACACTACTTGCGGCCCGAATATTCGGACATCGCGGCCGTGCGCCGGGTTATCAAATGCGTCCCGCCCGACGCTACGCTCGGGACGCACGACGAGTGGTATTCGGCGATGGCGTTCCTGCATCCGAACGAGACGATCGGCGCACCGCCGTATGCGAAATATCTCTTGTTTGCCGACGACTACCCGAACGCCGAGTTCCAAACGAAGATCTGGCCGGCGGTGCGTCGGGAAGTTGCAAGCGGGCAAGTCGACGAAATCTGCCGTGTCGACCGCGTCGCCGTCTATCGGAGGGTTGGTCCATGATCGCTTCCATCGCGCTCCTCTTCGCATTGGGAAGTCCGCTGCCGAGCGCGCCGCCGACGCCGCAGCAGCTTTCGACGATTACAGTGCAGGCGCCTCACGCGACCTTGACGCTCCAAGTTGCAAAGACCGACGAGCAGCGCGAACGCGGGCTCATGAGCGTGACGAAACTGACGCCGCACACCGGGATGCTCTTTGTCTTCGACAAAGACGCGCCGGTCGAATTTTGGATGAAGGACACGCTGGTGCCACTCGACATGGTGTTCGCCGGTCCCGACGGCGTCGTGCGTTCCGTCGCGGCGAACGTTCCGGCGACAAAGCCGGATACGCCCGACGAAAAAATCCCTCGTCGCTCCGCAAACGCCAAGTACGTCATCGAGCTTCCCGCAGGCGAAGCCGAAAAAGACGGCATCACCGGCGCGGTCCACTTAGACCTCACTGCGGCCGACGGGCATTTATAAAATCGCAGGTTCCGCTCTGCTCGAGACGGCGCTGCAACGTTCGCGCACTCACGTGCGGTTCGCGCGCGATATCTCGTACGCTCGTTTGCGGCTAGATTGCCATCGCTTCCTCGACAGCCTGCGCTTGCGTCATAGCGCCGCCCGCCAACTCGTTGGGCGCGAGATCCGACGCCGGGAGCGCGCTGCTTAGAACGCGCTGTAGACGCTCGCGTTCGTATTTTTCGGAGAGGTCGCCGTACGCGCCGAGCGATTCTAGCCGTTTGCCGGTGAATCCGAAAAGTCGCGCCGCGCGTATCGTGTCGTTTTGATGAGCGGCGACCATCGCGAGATGTTGCAACGACCAGACGAGTGTGGCGGCACCTTGCGCAAGGTCCGCGAATTCGATCGCCTCGCGGGCCGCGTTTCTTGCTTCCTCGTAGCGATCGGCCCCGATGAGATACGTAGCAAGATTCGAGAACGCGCGCATCAGCGCAAATTCGTCGCCGACCTCTCGCGCAACGTTCACGTTATCTTCGGCGAGTTTAATTGCCTCGCCGGCATCACCCGCTTGAAAGTGGGCTTCCGCGGCGACCATGCCGGCAACGAGCGCGATACGCTCGGCGGAGGTAGCATTTGCGATCGCTAACGCTTCGCCAACGTGAGCTAGCGATGCATCGAGATCGCCGGCGATCACGCGGCTGAGTCCAAGACCCTGGTGAGCAACGGCTGCGAGCAGCTGGTCGTCGATATCGCGAGCAATTTCAAGCGCGTTGCTCAGTCGACGTTCGGCTTCGCCGGCGCTCCCGGATTCGAGCAAGGCTCTTCCGGCGATTGTCTCCGCTTTGACGATTCCGCGACGATCGTCCAGTTCGCGAAAATGCGCCGACGCTTTCTCCGCGACGGGCAACGCGACCGCGATCTCGCCGCCCAGGAAGCTGATGACAGCCTCGGCGTACTCCAGCGCAGCAACGACGTCAAGCGGTGTGTTCGCGTCGACGAGTTCGAGCGCCATGCGACACCAACGCCGTCCCTCAGTGAGCGCAAACGTGATCCATACAGCTTGCAATGTTCCGGCCAGGCGTTGTCCGAGAAGAACATCGTGATGTTCGGCGAGCGCCCATTGGAGCGCAACCCGCCAGTTTTCGAGTTCGGCCCTTGCGCGAATGTGCCACGAACGATTGGGAGCCGTGCTCCACGCGGATTCGAATTGCTCCGCTAGTTTGAGATACGCGGCTGCGTGACGCTCCGCGACGCCGTCGAACCGGCCGCGAGCGACGAGCTTCTCGCGTGCATATTCGCGTGACGTTTCCAAGAGGCCGTACCGCGCGTCGTCTGCATCAAAGTCGACGACAACGAGTGACTTATCGACGAGGGACGTTAGGATATCTAACACAGCTAACGCGGGCAGATCGCCACAAGCGCAGACGTCGATGGCTTGCGCTACGGTGCAACCCCCGCTAAACATTGAGAGTCCCTCGAAAACGCACTGCTCGTTCGGTGCGAGGAGATCGTAGCTCCAGTCGATCAGGGTTCGCATCGTTGCGTGCCGTTGAACGGTCGCGCGGTCGCCGTGACGCAGCAGGTTCAGACGCTTTCGAATATTATCGGCTAGTATTTTCAAGGACAGCGAAGCGACGCGTGCTGCTGCGAGTTCGACAGCAAACGGAATGCCGTCAAGTGCTTCACAGATCGTGCGCAAATACGCCCACGACTCGTCGTCTCCGTCGTCGATCGTAAAGCCCGGCGACACGTCTCGAGCGCGGTCGAGAAAGAGCCGGATCGCCGAGCCTTCCGAAAGCGGTTGAAGGCGAAACACGCGCTCTCCGATAAGGCGCAACGGCTCACGGCTCGTTGCAACGATCCGGATGTGAGGGCAGTGCGCGAGCAGGCGTTTCGCGGTTTCGGCGCATGCGTCGAGCAGGTGTTCGCAATTATCCAGAACGATCAGTGCTCGCTTGTCGATGACCTCGTCCATCCAGGCGCCACTCGCATAGGATTCCGTGCGGCCGTTGATTCCGAATATATCCGCGATGCGTTGCGCGACGAGCGCGCCGTCGGCGATCGGCGTGAGTTCGATCAACCAAACGCCGTCGGCAAAGTCGTCGAGCAACGCGTGCGACGTCTCGAGCGCGAGGCGTGTTTTACCGACGCCGCCGGCGCCCGTAATCGTCACGAGACGATGACTCTCGATCTGCGCGCGTAACAAGACGCCTTCACGGTCACGGCCGACAAAACTGGTCAAAGCATACGGCAAGTTGTGACGCTGCCGCGCCGTTCTGGCGTTGTTATCACGGCGTCTGCGCGCGTTTCCGGCGCGTTGCGCCGCGCGTTCGAATCGCTCGCGATCGGGAGGCGAGAGGTTCAGCGCACCGGCTAAGAGGTTCATGGTTTCGCGCTGAGGGGCACGGCGCGTTCCGCGCTCGAGGACGCTGATCCCGCCGACGCTCATGCGAGCGCGTTCGGCGAGTGTCTCTTGCGATAGTCCCGCGCCTAATCGAAATTCACGCAATAAACGGCCGAAGGAAAGCGGGTCGCTTTCCGTTGGGTGTCGCGATTGCTGGTGCATGACGGAGACACGACTCTAGTCACAACGCGGTGAGTTGCGGCTGCGCCCGAGCAAGCGGCACAAAGGATTTGCTTACATGCGCATGTCCGCTTGAGG
>JAFANA010000110.1 GCA_019232905.1 Vulcanimicrobiota bacterium | reverse complement strand
GCCGTGATCGAAGATACCGAGCTTTGTCTCGGTGTTTCCGACGTCGATCGCTAAGAGCATTGCATCAAATCCTCGATCGCGTCCCAGAGCCGCACGGCGAGCTGCGATTTCGCCGCGGTCCCCAGAGGATTGCGCTCGTCTTCTCCCCACAGAAGTGTCAGCGTGTTTACGCCGGTCCCGAAGCCGTGTTCGTCGCGCACGTCGTTGACGACGATTGCATCAAGATGCTTGCGAGCAAGTTTCTCACGCGCGTGCGCTTCGTGTTCGTCGGTCTCTGCGGCAAAGCCGACCAGGAACGTAGATCCCTTTCGTTCGCCGAGCGCCGCGAGCACGTCGGGATTGCGAACCATCTGCACCGTCAGATCCTCATCCGTCTTCTTCAGTTTGGATTCCGCGCGGTCGGCAGGGCGCCAATCTGCGACCGCCGCCGTTGCAATCGTGATGTCGGACCCGACGGCCTCTCGCAACGCGGCCTCGTAGAGTTCTTGCGCGGACGTAAACCGCACGACGCGCACACCGGAAGGCGGTTCGAGCAGCGTCGGTCCCAAAAGCAGCGTCACGTCGGCGCCGCGCAGCGATGCCTCGCGCGCAAGCTCGATGCCCGTCGAGCCCGTCGACGCGTTGCTGACGAACCGGATCGGATCGAACGCTTCGCGCGTCGGACCCGCCGTGATCGCAACGCGTTTGCCCGCCAGCGACTGCCGGCGCTTCAGCGTCCGCACGATCGCGTCAATTAGCCGTTCTTCCGACGCTAAACGCCCGACCCCCGATTCACGCTCGGCAAGAAAGCCGCGTTCCGGATCGACGAAGTGGTAGCCGCGGCCGCGCAGCGTCGCGAGGTTCGCCTGCGTCGCGGGATTGTCGTACATCGCGCTGTTCATCGCCGGCGCAACAAGCACCGGCACACGCGCGGCGAGGATTGCCGTCGTCAGCAGATCGTCGGCAATCCCGTGCGTGAGTTTCGCGATGATATTCGCCGTCGCGGGCGCGACGAGCACGACCTGCGCTTCACGCACGAGCCGGATATGGGGAATGCGCTCGGGCGCATCCCACAGCGACGCATAGACCGGACGCGCGGTGAGCGACGAAAACGTCAACGATCCGACGAAGTGCTCCGCTTCCGACGTCATGATAACGTCGACGATCGCGCCCCGTTGCACGAGCGCGCTCGTCAGCGATGCCATTTTATACGCCGCGATGCCGCCGCAGACACCGAGTAAGACGCGCGCCCCGGGCAGGGGATCTATTCGATCCATAAATTATCCAGCAGCCGCGTCGAACCAAATCGCGCAGCCCCGATCACGAACGCGGGCGGTGAAAGAACGTCGATTGGAGCGAACGTATTCGCGTCGACGACGTCGAGATAATCGAGTTGCGCGAGCGGATCCAATCGCGTGCGGGCCGCGGCAACGGCGTCCGCCTTCGACTTTCCCATCTGCATCGCCATGCGCAGTGCTTGGAGCGCGTGATGCAGGGATGGCGCCGCCTGGCGCTCCTCGACACTCAAATACACGTTGCGGCTCGAGAGCGCGAGGCCGTCGGCTTCGCGTTCGGTCGGAACGATCGTGACGTGCGTAGGAATGTCGAGATCGCGAATCATGCGACGCAGCACAGCCGTTTGCTGGGCATCTTTTTGGCCCAAGTACAACGTATCCGGACGCACGATATTGAGCAGCTTCGACACAACGGTCGTCACCCCGCGAAAGTGCGTCGGACGAGCCGCGCCTTCAAAACGCGTCCCCATTTCGCCGGCATCGACCGCCGTTGAAAAATCCGGCGGATACATCACAGCCTGGTTCGGAAGAAACAAGACGTCGACACCGGCAGCCGAAAACTTCGCGCGGTCGGCTTCGATATCGCGCGGATATTTTTCGAGATCTTCATTCGCGCCGAATTGCAACGGATTGATGAAAATCGACGCACCAACGGTGGTTGATTCCTCACGTGCCCGCCGCACCAACGCCAAGTGGCCCTCATGCAATGCTCCCATGGTGGGAACGAATCCGAGCGGTCGCGGCAGGACATCAAAGAGAGCGCGCGCCTGCAGGATCGTCGTGGCGACTTGCATGAGGCGGCTTGCTTATGCGCGTGTCACACGCAGCACGGTCCGCCCGACGATAAATGGCGCACCGATGTCGAGCGTCGCATTCCCGTTTACGACTTCTCCATTCACTTTCGTGCCGTTGCGGCTTTCCAGATCCGTCACGTGCAAGGTTCCGCTGTCGACGCGTAAATGCGCGTGTTTTCGGGAAACATACCGGTCAAGGGCAATGCACGCTTCCGCGACCGAATCGTCGCGGCCAATCGTGATTTCGCTCTCGAATGTCCAGGTTTTTCCATCTAATGGTCCGCTGAGGACCTCGAGTAGGTACATGGCGGCGTGGCCTTCTCTGACAAAGCCGCCCGGCTCCTGGTAGGAACGGGGGCCAGGCGATTTGATGCTTACGCTAGACTAACAAAACCGCCGGTGCGGACGATTACTCAAAAGGTGACGATGAACGACCGGATCGACGAGCTCCTGGAGCTCATAGAGGTAGAGCCGGATGCCCTGCGCGAGGCCGAATTCATGCAGGCGCAGTCTATTCTTGAGACATTGGTCGGCAAAACCGTCAAAGCAGCTGAAATTGAAGATACTCGGATCGTCATAACGACGACCGAAGGAAATCGCTACTTCTTCTACGGCTTCATGGGCGAATCGGGCGAATCGCGCCCGTAGCTATTCCTGCGGACGGCTTTCGACGTTGGTGACGAAATTCGCGATCTGATCGTGATCGTGAGTTGTGTATTGCGTAAATGCAACACCGTGCGCGTACGTTTTTGACGCATTGTCATAAAACGAAAGTACGATCTTCGCGCGCACCAGCAATTCGCGTTCGTTGCTTGGAAGAACAAACCGAAGCATAATCGGTTGTCCCGGCGGAAGATCCGTATTCGTCGAGACGCGCATCCCGCCGCGACTTAAATCGAGCGCGTGACCCGAGAGGATCAGCTCGTGTCCCGGAACGATGACTGTTACCGGAAAGTCAACGTTTGCTCGGAAAAACCGGCGCTCGTGAGAGCGATCTTCTTGCGTACTCACTGGTGCAGCACATTCTCTGCGCCGGGTACGCCGCCTTCATTCGACGACCGCTCGGGCCGCGAAAAGTGTGCCCAGCATCGCGTGCTCGGTTGTCAGCCCACCTTGCAAGTAGACTTCAAAAGGCTCACGCAACGGCGCGTCGCAGGACAGTTCTATGGTCGCGCCGCCGACGAATGCGCCGCTCGACATCACAACAGGATCGACGTAACCGGGCACCGGCCCGGGTTCAGGAGCGAAGCGCGCGTTGATCGGCATCGCTTGTTGAAGACCGCGCGCGAAGCGCAAAAGGCGCTCGGTCGATCCGAGGCGGATGGCCTGCACGATATCGGTTCGCGCGGCTCCCGGCAGCGGATCGACTCCGAATCCTAGCTCTTCGAAGAGCGCGGCGGCGAAATCGAGCCCGCGCAGCGTCTGTTCGACTACGAGCGGTGCCAGGAAGAGCCCCTGGATGAACGCGCGACCGAATCCGAGTGTCGGCCCAAGCGCACCTCCGAGACCGGGCGCGTAGAGCCGCGCTGCGACGCGCGAGACGACCTCCTCGCGCCCCGCGACGTAGCCGCCTGCCGGCGCGAGCGAACCGCCCAAATTTTTGATCAGGGAGCCCATCACGAGGTCGGCGCCCACATGAGTCGGCTCCAGCGTCTCGACCAGCTCGCCGTAGCAGTTGTCCACGAGGATGAGGACGTTGGGGGCGGCTTCGCGTACCGCCGACGCCAGCGTTTCGATTTCCGCGATATCGAGCGAACGCCGCGGTGCGTACCCGCGCGAACGCTGCACGAAAATCGCAGCAACATCGTCAGCGCGGACGCTGCGCACAATCGTGTCCAGGTCGAGTCCGCCGCTCGGCGCGAGCGCGATTTCGTCGTACGCAATCCCTTGCGCAACAAGCGAATGCGGTGCGGTGCATATTGCATTGCGCAACGTATCATACGGCCGCCCTGCGACGGATATCAGGTGCTTTCCGGGAGGCACGCACGCGGCCAGCGCAGTGACGATGGCGTGCGTTCCGCTCACGATCGACAATCGCGCAAGCGCTCGTTCGGCACCGAACACGCGCGCGAGTAGTGATTCGTACCGCTCGCGCGCTGCATCGTCATAGCCGTATCCGGTAGCGCCGGATAAATCGCTTTCGGCGACACCTTCGTCGAGAAACGCGCGTAACACATTCGCCTTGACGGCATCCTGCGCGGGATAGCGGAGGTCGCGCACGCGTTCGTGTGCGCGCAAGGCAGCATCACGAACGCGGCCGTCGATCGCAAAGCGTTCGCAGAGAAGGTCGATCACGATGGGTTGTCTCGATGTTCCTTTAGATAGTGCGCCTCGTATGCGCGCACGAATGGAAAGTAAATAATTGCCGCGATTACGATGTTGACGATTGCAAGTAAAACGGCTCGCACATCGAGCGTCGCAACGTATGTTGAAATGAGGGTCGGAATCGAGGACGGAACGTAAAACGCCGGCCGTCCGACCCATCCCCACAGCATCGAAAAATACGTGGTCGTCGCGAGGATCAGCGGCACGATCAGAAACGGTGGAACCAGATACGGGTTGAACACGATCGGCGCTCCGAAAATCAACGGCTCGTTGATGTTGCAGAGCGCCGGTAGAATCGTCACGCGGCCAATCGTATGAAGCTTTCGCACGCGTGAAAACGCTAGCAGTATGGCAAGCGGAAGCGTTCCGCCCGCGCCGCCCGGAAACACGAACAGAAACAACGAGACGACCACAATATGCGGCAGCGGCGCGTGCGACTGAAACGCCGTCGTATTTTGCATCTGCAAAGTCAGATACACGGGCGTGACCACCGCAGCGAGCAACGCGGGCCCGTGCATGCCGAACGTCCAGAGCAATGTTTCGATGAAGACGATGACGACGAACGCAAAGTATGTATCACCGAGCGTTCCGAGCGGTTTGAGGATGACCTCAACGGCGGCGGTGAGCGAGACGTGCGTGGCGTGAAGAATCGCGCAGAGCACGACGATGGTTGCCGCGCCCGCCCACGCATTTTTCCAAAGCCGAGCGAAGAGCGCAAACGCGCCTGCAATCCCGAGCGCGAGAAACAATCCGCTCGGGCCGACGAGACGCAGATAATCGAGCAGCGAACCGCGCAGCGGCGGAAGCGCAGCAACATAAGCAATCAGAGGTCCGGCGATGGCGGGAACCGCCGGCAGCGACGCGCGTTTCGCGTATTGCCATCCGAGTGCCGGCGCGAGCGCCGCGCCCATGATGCCGAAGGCCGGCAGCAAGGCCGACGAGACGCGCAGCCCGAGCCCCGGGCCAAAAAGCGGACCGGGAGCGGGCACGAAGGGCAGAATGACAAGAAAAGCCGCAAGCAGCGCGACGAAGCTCCAAGGGAGCGCGTCGCGCGTCGCTGCTATAAACGGAAGGTCGGCTACCGCTCTGAAACGAGCGGCGGCGTTAGAGGCGGCGGACGACAGCCTCAACGCGGCCGATGATGTCGACATCGCTCGCGTAGATTGGCGTCATGGCGGAATTTTCCGGCTGCAGACGCACTTGGCCATTTTCGCGGTAGAAGCGTTTCACCGTCGCTTCGCCTTCGAGCATTGCGACGACGATTTCCCCATTGCTGGCGGTCTTCTGCGGACGTACCAGAATGAGGTCGCCGTCGAGAATGGCGGCCTCGATCATCGAGTCGCCCTGCACGCGCAACATGAACGCGTCGGACGAACGCGGTACAAAGGACGTCGGAAGCACGAACTCGCCCTCGAGATTCTCTTGCGCGGTAATCGGCATGCCGGCGGCCACTTTGCCGACGATCGGCATGACGACGCTGTCCGGGTGATGCGTTTGGGGCGCCGTCAAATCCGAACGGAGCGCGCGAGGCTTCGTAGGATCGCGCAAGATCATGCCGCGCCGTTCGAGCGCTTTGAGGTGCGCATGGATCGTCGACGACGACGATAAGCCGACGCGCTCGCCGATCTCCCGAACCGACGGCGGATAGCCACGTTCAGCGGTAAAGGCGCGGATGACCTCGAGGATCCGCTGCTGTCGCTCAGTTGCCGGTTTATCCAAAGTTGAGCCCCTCGTATCAGCAAAATGCCATGCGTATGGCATGGGCTTGCTTTACAACCCTACCATAGGAATCTGAAAAAGGCAAACATACGTTCGAGAAACGCTTGACAGCTCTTCGAGGCGCTGTGCTAAAATCTAGGGGACGAACAGCTGTTTGGCCCAAGATATAGACCGATTGGTAGTCGAACGCTCGTTTGCCACAAGATATAGGAAAGGGAGCAAAACGGTGGTTAAGCGCAAGAAATTCACGTTGATGCCGGCAATCACACTTGCTGCGCTCAGTCTCATGGTCGCACTGCCGACGCTCTCGAACATGCATCTCTACGCAGCGACCGCGCAACACTACAAAGTCGTTACCGTGCAGCCCGGCGACACGCTCTGGTCGATCGCCGCATCAAACACGACGAGCAGCGGCGACGTGCAAGAAACGATCGATCGCATCTCCGACGCGAATCATCTGCACGCAACGAGCCTCGAACCCGGACAACGCCTGCGCGTTCCGCAATAAGTTTCTCTCTCCCCCGATAAAAGACGCCGCGTAGCCACGGCGTCTTTTATTTTTTCTCCGGAATATCGAGATCTCGAAAGACGTCACGCACCGTAAACTCGAGCCACGGAACGAGCGGATGCGCAAATGTATCTCCTTCGCTTAGCTCGACAATTTTGTCGCTGTCGTGAACTGCGATCCTGCGCGTAAGAAAATCTACGTCGAGAACGACAAGCGATCCGTGCGATAAATACAGCGAAATCTTCTTCTCGAGATAAGCGCGATTATCGCCGGGCGACCACACTTCTGCGGCGACGTCAGGTGCGCACGGCGGAAATTCCGCGTCGCGTCCACCCATTTCGCGCAAGCGATCGAACGAGAAAAACGAGACGTCGGGAATGAACTTCGTCAGCTTCTCGTGGTCGCGTAGCCAGATATCCCGCTCGGTTCCGACTTGCCCTTTGCCGACGGCGGCTGCGCGAACGATGGACGCGAGCGTAGTCTGGACGACAGCATGGCGTTGGCCGGGACTCACTTTGGGGTAAACCTCGCCGTCGAGGTACTCCCAGTATTCGGGCTCCGTGCGGTACTCAATGGCCATGTCACGCACAGTCTATCACGCTCTTAACGCCGGCTAACGAGTACGATCGAATGTCCTTGGTGGTCGTTCAGGAACTCAAGTCCTTCACTCATCCACATGTCGAGGCCGCCGCTGGAGTGCTTCGCGACCTCTCTTACAACGTGCACGCGGTCGCGTAACCATGCGAGCTCGCTGCGCGTCGTCGTTGGGAAGATCGCGACTTCGCAGTCCTCGCATTTGTAGCCGTATTGCATCGCGCGCGTATTCGAAAGAAAAAGAATGAGCCCCGCCGCTGTCGCGACGGGGCTCAATTTCCGTGTCAACGGACCTTCGGTCAGACTAGGTCGTTAGACCTTGACCGAGAGGTTGAGGAACACGTTGAACGGTGCCGGGATCTGAGCACCCGCAGCGCCGTTGGCAGCCGGCGAACCCGTAGACGGCGTGTAGCTCTGGAACTCCCACGGATACGGTTGCACTCCGCCGTTTGCAGCGGCGCTGTACGCGCCGATGTTGCCCGGATTGAGCTGGCCTGCTCCGTTTTGGAAGTTCGCGAAATAACCGCCGCCTGAGGTCGTGGAACCGTTTACGACGTAGCCGCAAACGTTCGAACCGGCCGGGTATGCGGTCGTCCACGCTTGCTTCGAACCGCCGAAGCAGGTGTGGAAGATGTTCGACAACGTCAGCGTTGCATTCACGCGCGGCGAGACGTCGTACGAGATCTGGAGGTTGCCGGTGAGGAGGCTCGGTTCACGATACGCGCCGAGCGACGCAAACGATCCCGTTTGCGGGTTCGGAATGTACATGTAGCCGAGCGACGTCGCCGAGAGGTTCGCAAGACTGCGATAGTCGCACTGTTGCGGATTGGTTCCCGCAGTCGTGATGCCCGACGCTGCCGAGTTCGCTTGGCAATCGCGCGGGTCATAACCCTGCACATCGAACGGCGTGCCGTACGAGGTGCCCTCGGTGAACTGGATCGACGGTGTAACCGCCAGCTTTTCCTTACGATAGTTCAGGATAATCGATCCGACCCACGGCGAGTCGAAGTAGCCCGGAGCCGTGTTGACGCCGGCCTGGAACGCGTACGTCGGCGGCACATACCAGCCGTTCGGATCCAAACCGCCTTGCATCGACGGCTTGCCATAGTACGGGTTCAGGATTGCGGCCGGATCGGTGCACGGATCGGCAACGCCCGTGTGGAGGTTGCCTTGCGCGTCGATCGTCGCAGGCGTGTAGCACTGCGAGCCGTTCGCGAGGTCGTTGTACTGTTTGATGTATTGGTTGACGACGCTGATCTGATTGGGAAGCGCACCACCGAACTCATCTTGGTACTGAACCTTCGCGTTTGTATACGTGAGCGCGACCGATCCCGAGAGACCGTCTTTCGCAAAGTCACCCTTCGTCAACCCCAGCTCGACGCCGTAGCTACGGAACGTACCGAGCGGAACTTGCGTAACGAAGCCTTGTCCGATAAATGCGTCGCCTTGGAATCCGGCGGTGCGGTTATAGAACGGCGTGACCTTGAAGCTGACGTCGGTACCACGAATGTGGCGCTCGAGCGAAAGGTCCGCTTGAGACGACGACTGCGACGGGATCTGGTGGTAAGGCGAAAAGAACCCGAGGTTCTCGAAGTTCGCCCAGAGCGATTGCGCGTTACCCGAGCGGTTCAGATACTGCACGGATGCAGAGATCGGAGGTTCGGTGTAACGTCCGGCCGACACGCGCCAGACCGTGTCCGGCGATTCCGTGTAGGTAGCCGAGAAACGCGGCGAATAGAAGCTTTGTGGATAGCTGCTCGGCGAGTTCGACGTAAAGTTCGGAGCGGCGACGCCGTCTTGCGTCGTGCCGTTCGGGTGAACATACGTCACGCCGGTCGGAACCGTGATGCCCTTGGCCGCGAGACCCTGGTTACAGTCGCCGTTGATATAGATCGGCGCTGCAGGCGGCGGAACGCCCGGCGGAAGGGGTTTGGTGGCGACGCCGATGCCCTGCGCATAGCAGCTGTAATTTGCCACGACGTACGCGTAGAAGTTATTCGCCGGCGTGTTGCTGTTGGCTAAGGTATACGTGTAGTTTTCGTAGCGAACACCCGCGTTGATTAGCCACTTATCGTTCGGACGGAATTCATCCGTTAACGAAACGAACGCGAAGCGCGGACCGACGGTGTTGTAGGTACCCGCCGCATTGCCTTGCCACATCGTTGCGTACGTTCCGTTCGCCGATTGCGGTGAGGTAAATGCGTGGCATCCGGGATTCGTATCAGTCGGGTCGCCCGCACAGCCGTACGGATGATTCGCGTTCGTGCTGTATGCCGCGACGTTGTAGCACGGCACGACGGTGCCGGCCGCCGGATTCGGAGTATCGTAGAACCCGGTGTTTCCGTCGAAGTTATTACCACCCGGCGAGTAGCACGTGTATGTGCCGTTCCCGTTGTTCGAGAACACGCCGACCGGCGACGCGCCCCCGAGGAATCCCGTGTTATTGAAACGCACGACGTTCGCCGTCGTGTAATTGCCGGTCAATTCCACCAAGTTCTGTGGATTGATCTGGTCGACGAGTTGAAGCTCGCCGCCGGCTGTGTGTGTGATCAGGTCGTAGTTCGGCGAGGGGCCGGTGCTGTAACCGCCGCCCGCGTTGTATCCGGCTGCATCAAGCGCACCTGCTTGCGTCCAGTCGGAGAAGAACGTGTATCCGAACACGCGCGCGAATGCGTTGCTCGAGAACTGGTGCGTGTACTGCAACTTCACGATGTTCGTGTCGTTCCAGATCATATCGTCCTGATCGAGCGGTTGCGATGAACCGAACGAACGGTTCGTCGGGCTCGACGGTTGATAGTACTGGCTCGGCGTAACGCCGACGATCGACGTGCCGAAGGGCTGATTGTACACGTGCGCGTCGACGTAGTTCGCGCCCGAACCGCCCGAGTTGTTGGTCAAATCGCCGAGCAGTGCGGCGCCGACCGTCATACCAAGGTTCGGATCGTACTGCGTTCCGAGCTCGTTCGCGCTGCTGTAGTAGTACGTCTTCATCGACGACGTGCTGGTCAGCAACTGGAGGTCATCGCGAAGACCGTTCTTCATCGGAATCGCGAAGTGGAAGTTCGCTACGGTTTCGCGATCGCTGAGCATGGATTGGAACGAGCGCAGGCCGCTGTATCCGACCCAGCAAGCATTGGGCGCAAGCGGAGTAGTGTTGGCGTATGCGCCGGTGACCGGATCGAGGTTATTCGGGTCGTAGCCAACCGGAACGGGGCCGCCCAACTTGCCGATGATCGGGGCGCCATAGGAGTCCGTCTGGCAGTTGACCATCGGTGCGACACCGATATCCGAGGCTGAAACGAGCGGCGAGTAGTTGTTGTTGTAGACGCCG
>JAFANA010000105.1 GCA_019232905.1 Vulcanimicrobiota bacterium | reverse complement strand
CAAAGTAACGTCTTTTTCTCGCCTCGTGCATATCGCGCGCTGGTGAAGAGTCCGGTGGAATTTGTCGTCGGTACGCATAAGACGTTTGCGTTGCCGGAGATCGACAAAATCGCGCCGCGCGCGCTCAACCAAATGGGCCAGATACTTTTTTATCCGCCGAACGTCGCCGGTTGGCCGGGCGGCCAGAATTGGATCACGTCGCAGACAATCATCGCGCGCCAGAATTTCCTCGCGCAACTTAGCAACTCGCCGATGATGGGCGATTCGGCGTGGCTGGAAGAGATTCCGATGGACGCCGATCGCGCGTCATTCGAATTGATCCAGGTTCTCTTGCAAGGTGACGCGCCCGATGCAGCTCGCGCGCAACTGCTTTCCTATTTGAACGGTGCCTCGACCTCCGCGCTAAAAACGCTCGGCGCGGAAAACTTCCAAGAACGCGTTCGCGGGGCCGCGTACTTGGCAATGGCCATGCCCGCTTACCAATTAGCTTAGGCAGAGATCAGGGGACGAAAAAAGACTTTCATGAAACGCGGTAAGTTCGTACTCGGCGCACTTTCGGGACTCGCAGTCGTTGCGAATATGGATCACGTCTTCGCGCGCGCGCTCGCCGATGCTCCTCTTCCCGGACTTCCGGGTGCGGAGAATCGCGTTCTCGTTCTCGTCAATTTGCAGGGCGGAAACGACGGACTGAACTGTATCGTTCCGCACGGGAACGATGCGTACTATCAGCTGCGACCGACGCTTGCGGTACCGCGCACCGACGTGCTCGCAATCGATTCGCAACTCGGCTTCAACCCGCAGATGAAATCGCTCAAGTCGCTCTACGACAAGGGCGAAGTCGCGATCGTACAAGGCGTCGGATACCCCGATCCCGATCATTCGCATTTCCGTTCTACTGAGATCTGGCAGACCGCAGCGCCAGACCGGTACGAGCACACGGGATGGCTCGGCCGCTATCTCGACGACGCGAATCTTCCGAAAGAGAACCTTTTCAACGGCATCGCGCTCGCGCAAGTACTGCCTGAAGCGCTCGTATCCAACAGCGTCGACGTCCCGGCCGTCGCGCAGTTGAACGGCTACGGATTAGTGAGCGATCGCAACGAGGTTGCGCGAAGAACCTATAGCGAGCTCGTCCGCGACAACCGGTTCCCGTTCCAGTCGCCCTATCTCGCGCACATCGCAGAAATCGAAGACGACGCGCAGCGCGGTTCGGAAGAGCTGCCGAAACTCGTGGCCGGCTATAAGACCGGCGCCGCGTACCCGGCGACACCGCTCGGACGCAGTTTGGCGCTCGCGGCGCAGATCGTCGGCAGCAATCTGGGAACGCGTGTCCTCTACGTGCAGCACGGTTCGTTTGACACGCACGTGAGTCAAAAAGCGACGCAAGACCGGTTACTGGGTGAATTCTCCGACGCCATTTCCGCGTTCTACGACGATCTTCGCGCGCACGGCAACGACACGCGCGTGCTCACGATGACATTCAGCGAATTCGGCCGCCGCATCGCCGAGAACGGAAGCCGCGGAACGGATCACGGTGAAGCGTCGCCGCTCTTCCTCATCGGCGGCGGCGTGAAGGGCGGCGTCTACGGTTCGCTTCCCGATTTACAATCGACCAACATGGGCAACGTCGCCTTCACGACGGACTTCCGCAGCGTGTACGCGACGGTACTCGAGCGTTGGCTCGGACGGCCATCGCAGAAAATTCTCGCCGGAACGTTTTCGCAGTTGGGCGCGCTCGCCTAGGCGCGTTCGAGTGCGTTTGCCGCGTTCGTGAGCGCCTCTGCGAGCGGCGGATGCTGCACGGCGAGCACGCGAAAAACGCGCGACGCGTAGGCGGCAAGTGAGAGTCGCGGGTCGATCGCGCGCGCGGCGTCGTCGAGCGGCGGCGGCGCAGTATTGAGGATCATCGACGTGGTCGCGAGCGGGTTGACGAAGAGTCCGATTAGTTCGAGGCCACCGTCGGTCGTGCGATCGAGGTCGGGCGGAAAGGCGTTTCCGCGCGGTACCTCGGTCGTGCCTTCGCGCATTTTGCTGACGGCTGTGCGCAACCGGCTTCCGGCGGAGCTCGATTCGTCATTGTTTACCGCGGTTAACAAATTGTCGCGCTCCACGCCATGTTCGCCCGCTATTGCGGCGATGTCGGAGTTGGCAAACAGTCGTTCCAAGATGCTCGCACGAGAAACGGTGCTGCCGAATAAATCCTGCATGAACTCCGCGGTAGGGACGTATTTCATTCGTAGATGATACCTTTCGGCCGAATGAAGATATGCGAAAGTGGTACCAAAAGTACTGGAAAAGCTGCGACTTTAGGCGCAGGGTAGGGTTCGACAAGCGTAAAACTACCGCCGGGTTGCACAGGGGTCTGGTTCCAAAGACCCACTTCGGAAGGACCGGCACAGGTATGTTCGTGGAGGAGCACAGGGCCGCATTTTCTTTTGGAGGACCCGCATGATTGATTCGGGTTTCGCCACTTCAGCCTTACGCGAAAGCGGTTTACCACCCAAAGGCACCCCGAAAAATTATTTGATGGCATGGCTTCTCGTCATGCTGAAAGATCATAACCTGCACGGATACGAGATCATGAAGGAACTCAAAGAAAAGTTCGACGTGGTCACGGATCCCGGCACCGTCTATCGGGCGCTGCGTCAACTCGAGCGCGACGGATACATCTCCTCGTGGTGGGATCCTAAGGAACAGGGCCCCGCACGCCGGATTTACACGGTTACCGAAGCCGGTTCCGCCGCGTTGCGGCTCTGGAGCGCCGCTCTCCAGCAGTATCGTTCCAATCTCGATCAGTTCTTCGTGCTGTATCAAAGCAAGCACGAACCGGGAAAGGCCCGCAACTTAGCCTAAGGCGAATCGAATCCGCACTTTGGATTCGGTAACTTTTCTCGGAAGCGGCGGAGCGCGATTCGTGGTTGCGCGTCAGCTTCGTGCGTCGGGCGGCATGTGGTTTCGGTTCGGCGCCACGCAGATTCACGTCGATCCCGGTCCCGGGGCCTTGGTTCGCGCGCTTTCTCATGCGCCGCCGTTCAATCCGCGCGACCTCGATGCGATCGCGCTTTCGCACAAACATCTCGACCATGCCGGCGACGTTACGGCTATGATCGAAGCGATGACGTCGGGCGGATTTCGCAAGCGCGGCGTGCTGCTCGCGCCGAACGACGCCCTAGTGGACGAGCCGACCGTATTGCCGTACGCGCAACGCTTCGTCGAACGCATCGACGTAGTAACCGAGCGCGGCGGTCCCTATCGCGTCGGCGACGTCGAGATACGTGCGTCGATTCGTCATATACACGCGGTGGAAACGTACGGCATGCACTTGACGCACGGTAATATGCGAGTTTCGTACTTGCCCTGCGGACGGTATTTTGACGAACTGGTCGAGGACTACGCGCTGGCGAATCCTGACGTGCTGATCGTTAACGTGCTTCGCTTCCGCGACGGAATGGACGTCGATCACCTCACGTGGGATCAGGCGCGCGCCGTCGTCGAAGGCGTACGTCCGCGCGTCGCAATTCTCCAGCATTTCGGCACGAAAATGCTCGAAGCCGACCCGAGCGCACTCGCGCAAACGCTCGAAGATGATCTCGGTATTCGCGCCATTGCCGCGCGCGACAATCTCGAGGTGGACTTGACGACCGAGGTGGCGGCGGTTGGCGTTTGACGTTTTGCGCGTTCCGCTCGAAACGCTCGACGGATTCTATCGCGCACACGACCGCGAGGCATTGCGCGCGTTTTACCAGTTTCCGGTCATTTGGCACGAAGCGCGGTACGGCTTTGCGGTCAAAGACCGCGACAACGTGATCGCAGCCGGCACACTGAAAGTTGCGGCGTCGCTCGGCGAAATCGAGCGCCTCGTCGTCGCGCCTGAGGAGCGCCGCAGGGGGATAGGGCGCGCTATCTTATCCGAAATGGCCGACGTCGCGAATTATTACAACTGCCATAAGATGACGGTGACGGTGCCGCACGAACGCAGCGCGCAGCGTTTTTTCGAAGCGTGCGGCTACGGTGTTGAAGCCGTTCTGCCGCAGCATACCTTCAAACTCGACATGGCAATGATGCGCAAGTACTTGCTCTAGTCGAGCGCCCGCCCGCTTATCGTCTCGCAACTGCGCGCAATCAGTGGCGGTTCGAGGTCGCATGAAGATCGGTATTATCGGTGCCGGAAACATCGGCACCGCGCTGGCGCATCGCTTTCGCGCAGCGGGTCACGATGTCGCCATTGCCAATTCGCGCGGTCCGGAGACCTTGCGCGATCTCGCCGCCGAGACGGGCGCACGCGCCGTGACGGCAGAGGAAGCCGCGCGCGGGCGTGATCTCGTGGTCGTTACAATTCCGGAGAAGAACATTCCGCAGCTTCCCAAAGACTTATTCTCCGGCGTTCCGGACGATGTCGTCGTCATCGACACGGGAAACTATTATCCGCGTCAACGTGACGGGCGCATCGATGGGATTGAAAACGGAATGACGGAAAGCGCGTGGGTCTCGCAGCAAATCGGCCGTCCCGTCATCAAAGCGTTCAACACCATCTACGCGCAGCATCTGCAAGACTACGGAAAACCAAAAGGAACGCCGGGACGCATCGCGCTTCCGGTCGCCGGCGACGATCCCAAAGCGAAGGCGGTTGTGATGCAGCTTATCGACGAGATCGGTTTCGATCCCGTCGACGACGGCACACTTGCCGATTCGTGGCGACAGCAACCCGGTTCGCCGGTCTACACGCACGATTACGATGTAAACGAAACCAAACGCGCACTCGCCGCGGCAACACCGGAACGTAAACCGGAGTGGAAAGCTAGCGCAAACAGTCCGGGCACCTTCGAGGCGCCCGTTTGAGCATGCGCTAGCGGCGCGTTCGCTCGATAAAGCGAGCGATAGCGTGCGCTGCAAGCCGTTGACCTGCCGCGGTTAGGTGCATGTTATGTGGTTGGTACGGGCACGCCGAGGCGGCGCGTAACGTGGGTCGCAAGTCGAGGAACGGCATGTCGAGGCGCCGGGCAATTCGGGATGTCGCGCGTTGCGGGAAATCGTCGTCGAAGCGTGACGAATCGCGCAGCGACATGCCCCGCGGGTAATACGGAAGATCTCCCGGAGCGCAGACCTGTACGGGTGCGGGAAAGAGCACGATTAACGTCCGGCCGCCCCACGCAAGCGCAGTCGCACCGATTTGCGCATAGCGCGCCTCTACTCCGGTTGACGATCGGACCCATGCCGGGATCTGCCGCCTATCGATGAATTGAAAGCCGCCGTAGAAGTATCCGGTGCCGGGACTGCGACGCAGTGCGTCGTGCACCGGCTGCGCGACGCGGACTTGCTCCCACGCGCGAAGTTGTTCGAGCGCGAGCACCGACCGCACACCGGTTGGCGAAGCGCGTCCAAAACCGATCGAGCTGCGGAACTCCTCGTCCGGGATCGTCACGTCGCTGAAATCGTTGACGAACATTCCGATGACGATGAGATCCGGCCGGTAGCGTGGTGCATACTCCCGCGTGACGGCGGCGTATTGATTCGGCCCGTATCCCGTAATGCCGAAGTTCATGACCTGTACGGCTCGATGCATCGACGACCGCATGAGCGTCTCCGTGACGCGCGGCCACGCGTCAACGGTGTCGACGCCGTCGGCACTCGTGAATGCATCTCCGAGCGTCATGATCCGCAGCGTGCCCGGCGGCTTCTTGATGGAGTAGAGCGGACCGGGGAATCCGAGCGCATTGGCTTGCGAAACGTAGTCGTACGTAACCCACCGCAGCCTGTGCGTCTCATTCGGGCGCAGCTTCCATCCCACCACCGGATCCGGTTCGAGCGAAGGACGTTCGCCCCAGCCGTTGACCTCTTGCGGATCGAACTGTCGCACCGCGACGTCAGCCGCGATGCACGCGCCATATCCAATCATCGCGATGCACAGGGTTGCGATCGCGAAGCGCGTGATTCCGTATCGACCCACCGCATCGCCGGCCCGTTCTTCGCCCCACGAAGCTGCGCGCTCCAAAATCAGCGCGACGGAGAAACTGCTTACCACTGCGAGAGCGCACGCAGCAACTGTTCGCAAAGCGGGCGCGTGTGGTGAAACGAAGAGCGTCACAAACGGTTGATGCGCGAGATAGATTGAGAACGAGTGACGCCCGCACCACTGGATACCGCGCCGAACTGAGCCGCCGTCGCCCACGCGCGTTAAGAGGGAGGCGAGAATGAAAAACGCTGACGCCGCAAGCAGAAACGGTGCAACGCTCATTCCCCATAGCGTGAGTGAAAGCGCGTTACCCGCGACATAAGCTCCCGCAGCGGCGAAGAGCAGACGCGAACTTCGCAGCGCCTCGGAAAAGCGTAAGGGCGCCTCAAACGCCCATGCGCCGAGCGCAATGCCGAACGCGTAGACCGGCAACTGCGCGAGCACGATCGCACCGCGCGACCACTCACCGGCGTAATTCCCGAACGTATAGAGTCCGATAAGCCGAAGCGCACAGCCGAGCACGACCGAGACCATCAGAACCCGCGTCGCGCCGTACCGCTTCAACGCCGCGAGCATGAACGGGAAGATCAGATACAGCTGAAGCGCAAGTCCGAAATACCACCACGCCGGCGCGAAATACGCGAAGACCGGCGGCATAAACCGCAGACCGAGCGCACTTGCATACGTTTCCCATCGAAACGGCGTCATCCCGAAGCCGAGAACGAGAAACGTCGCGACGAAAAAAAGATGCGCGGTCAGCCAGAGCGGATACAAGCGTAACGCGCGCCGGCGTAAGAAGGGCGCGAGCGCATAAGTGGGCGGTGAGTGCAACGCATTGTACGTGAGAAGAAATCCCGTTGCAACGATGAACAATCCGACGCCCTGATCGCCCGCCCAACCGACGTAACGCAGAATATTCTCGGGAATCGAAAGCACGCCGTTGCCGATCGGCGCGAGCTGTGCGATGCGCGCCCCGAGAGGTGCCCAATGCGCAGACGGATTTGCAATAAGCGGACCGCCGAAAATCTGCTCCGTGATGTGATTGAGAACGATCCAAAGAATCGCGATGCCCTTTACGGCATCGATCCATGCAAACGCCGCCGGCCGCTGCGCCGGAGATCGCGAAGCGCGGCTGTCGTCGACCGGCGATGCCGTGACCGTCATACCGCAAGCTTACTCGCAGAGTATGCGAACGTTAAATGGGTCTTTCGGGCACCTTTTTGCCGAACGGCATCCTGCTTGGCGTGCGCGGCGTTCGCACCGGCATCGGCCGCATCCCTTTCGGCCGCTCGGCACGGATCGGCAACTCGCGACGGAGATTGGGATGTGCGCGGATGGACCCGTTGTAGTACATGACCGCGCCGCGTCCGCTCGTGGCGGTCACGACCGGGCCCGATTGAAATGAGCCCTCGGAGAGCACACGGCCATTACCGCTATGCGCATCGATCTGCGCTCCGCCGCGCGCGATGCCAAGCGCAATGTTGCCGCGCTCGCTTTCGAAACGCGCGAGCCCCGGCTGAAAACTGCCGTTGTCGTAGATAATCGATCCCGTCAAACTCGTCGCTTCGATTTGCCGCGCGTTGCAGTTTTCGAAGAACATGCTCCCGCGTCCGGTCCTTGCGCGGACGCGGTCGAATGTCGAATTTCGAACGATTACCGGGCCGTTGTTGACTTGCAGGCCGCCTGTTCCGCTGACATCGTTGAGGCGCAACATCCCACCGCGCACGGTCGAAAAAAACGTGCCCCCGTGATATCCGTCGATTGAAACTTCGCCTTGTCCGACGCGCGTCACGAGCAGCGGCGTTCCGCTCGGAACGGTGATCGTAAGGTTACCGTATCCGTCGAAGACGACCGCGTCGTGCGGCGATGCATCGAGCGGCTGAATGAGAAACGGCTCGGGCGGCAACACGAGCGGCCCGTCGGGCGTATCGATCGTTTGCGCGAAGAATGTAAACGCGGGTGGAAGGTTCGGCGGAACGCGATCGACGTGACGGAAGTTGACGGTCGGGTCTGCGTCGATCTGCACGTCGCTGCGGTTCCACGTGTGTACCGTGATGACGCCGGCTTGGAGTTGTGCGAAAACGACCGGTGAACCCGTCGTATCAATGCTCTGCGTATCGGCGCCTGCTCGCGCCGCACTCGTCGCAGCCAACAGAAAAGCGAACAGGAAGCCCGCGAGCCCCCGCCGCCATCCGAGAAACCTCACGATGCGATTGTACGTTCGGTTTTGCCGGCCGGTCATGAAGGCTCGGTGAGCGATTCATCGATGGCCGGAAGCTCCACGCGAAAGAGGGCGCCGCCCTCCGGAGCACGCTCCGCGCTTACGGAACCGCCATGTACGCGTGCGATCGAGCGGACGATGGCAAGGCCGAGGCCCGTGCCCGGCACGTTACGCGAATGCGAGCGGTCGGATCGATAGAAACGTTCGAAGACCGCGCCGAGCTCCGCATCGGGAATGCCGGGCCCCGTGTCGGCGACTTCAACCCATGCGTTTCCGCCGTTGCCGCCCACGCGAACGCTGACACTACCCCCGGGCGTGAACTTGATCGCGTTGTCGATTAGATTGCCGATCAACTGACGCAGCAGATGTTCGCTGCCTTCAACCAGCGGTGAGCGCTCCGGGCGTTCGAATTCGAGCGCTAATCCTTTTTCCGTTGCGCGCTGCGACGCGCCGCGCACTGCTTCCGCCGCGACCATTGCAAGCGACAACGGCTCTTTCGGCACGTCGTCGCCGCGATCGGCCTTTGCGAGCGTCAACATGCCGTTGACCATATCGGCCAGTGCCGCGCTTTCGCGCGCGATCGTTTCCAAACTTTCGTGCCGCACCGCTTCGTCGCGATCGCCCCAGCGCATCAGCAATTGAGCGTTTGCATTGATCGAAGTCAACGGTGTCTTCAATTCATGCGATGCGTCGGAGATGAACTGCCGTTCGCGGGCGAATGCCTCTTCGAGGCGGGAAAGTAAATCGTTGAAGCTTGCCGTGAGTTCGCCGATCTCGTCGCGGCGATGCGTGACGAGCCGTACGTCGAGCCGTTCGGATCCGACTTCTCGCATCGCTTGCGAGAGCGTCGTGATCGGTTCGATCGCCTGCGAAGCGACGACGAATGACAACACGACCACGGCGACCGCGCCGCCGAGTAAGATCAAGATGATCGCTTGACGTCCTTGTTCGAACGTCCGGTAGAGCGCATCGAGCGGCTCCGCAACGTGAACGATTGCCGCTGCGTTGCCGCTGTGAAAGAGCCGGTCCTCGACGAGGAACGGCCGGCCGTTGAGCGAGATCGTCCGAAAGGCGCTATCTTTACCGGGCGCGATCGCCGTATTCGGCGGAATGTTGGTGGCGCCGAGGTTGGGTGTGCGCGCAATCGGATATCCGGCAACGTTGTCGACTTGAATGAAGGTGTTAGGCGACTCCCACATCACGAGATTCGCGCTGCTGAAGAGCTGGTCGAATGTTTCCGGCGCGAACTCGCCGAGCGCAAACGGATTCGCCGCTTCGACGCGTTGCGCGATGTCGGCCATCGTCGTATCGACGCGCGAGCGCGCTTCGTCGAAGAGAATCGACTGCAAACGCCACACGATGACACCGCTCATACCCGCGAGCACGACGATCAGCAGCACCGCGTACGCCGCCGCAATTCGCCACTTCAGCGAAAGGTAGCCCACGAGTTAGGAGCCTGTCGGCGTATGGCACGTTTTCGCTTTCACGCCGCCTTTTCTCCGAATACTTCGTTGCTCATCGGTCACGAAGCTACGGCTTCGCTCCCTCTTCGCGCCTCGCATTCGAAGAAAATGCGGCGCGAAATCAAAAACGGCCATACCCCGACAGGCTCCTAATCTTTGATCGTGTAACCGACGCCGCGGACCGTCGTGATCAGCTTCTCGTCGAATCCCTCGTCGATCTTGCCGCGCAGATAGCGGATGTACACGTCGATCAAATTCGAATCGCCGAGGAAATCGCTGCCCCAGACGCCGTTGAAGAGCTCGTCGCGCGTATGCACTTTGTTCCGATGTAACAGCAAGTACTCGAGCAGGGCGTACTCTTTTGCGGTCAGCGGGATCGCTTTGCCGCTGCGCGTGACTTCGCGGCGGTCGCGATCCATCACAACGTCGCGATATTCGATCTTGTTACTCTTTGGATGTTTCTGGCGCAGGCGCGCGCGCACGCGCGCGAGCAGTTCGTCCGTGGAAAACGGCTTCGTGAGATAATCGTCGGCGCCGATGTCCAAGCCCGCGACTCGATCGGGCACGCGATCCTTGGCGGTAAGCATGATCACGGGTACGGCGCTCTTCGCGCGCAAGCGCTTCGTAACTTCGAGCCCGTCCATACGCGGCAACATGAGATCGAGAATCACGAGGTCCGGCTCTTTCAGCGCTTTTTCGAGACCCTCGAGACCGTCATGGGCGACGTCGACTTCGTAGCCTTCGTGTTGCAGCTCAAGTTGAAGGACGCGGCTGATTGCCGCGTCGTCTTCAACGATCAATACCTTATATACGCTTGCCGGCTCGTTCATGCCGGAACAATTTAGCGACGGTGCGCGTCAACGCCCCTTGCCGAAGGTTGGAATCCGGTGAAAATCGAGAGCCAAATCGCTACGGCACCCCCGGCGGCAATCCACGCGAGCGTCGAGTAGTTCGAAAGCAGATCTTCGCTTGTCGACCCGATCGCTTCGAGCGAATGCACGAAGAGCGGAGCGCCGCCGAGGACGACGAGCGCAATCAGCCACGTGGCAACGGCGGCTACGCCGCCGAGGACGGCAATTTCCCAAGGCTTGAACAGCGGGGCCGGACGATAGACGGTCGCGGTGAGAATCGCCGCGCGCAGGTCGCCGGGCGGCTCTTCGAGCGGAAGCGCAAAAAGGGCGCGGTCGAGGGCGTCGTCGTTATCGTATTTCATTCCAGTACCTCCGCCGCGCTCAGAAGCTTGCGCAATTGCTCCTTTGCCCGGAATAGATGTGTTTTCACCGTTCCCATCGGCAGTCCCAGTACCTCGGCGATTTCTTCGTACTGTTTTCCCTGCAGATGGTAGAGCGTGATGACCGTCCGGTACTTCTCCGGCAGGGCATCGATGGCAGCTCGCAGCCGGCGCGCCTCGTCGAGCGCGATCGCCTCGCGTTCGGGCCCCGGGCCGGGGTCCGCCCGGTCCGGCATTTCTTCGTTGCTGTAGCGCTTGTTACGGTTAAGCCGGTCGCAGCACGCGTGGTAGGCAATCGCAAAGATCCACGTTGAGAATTTGGCGCCCTGTTTGAAGGTCCGAAGCGACCGGTAGGCTTTGAAAAACGCCTCCTGGGTCGCGTCGCGCGCCTCTTCCACGTTGTGGAGCGTGCGGTAGCAGAGGTGGTAAACCGCCCGGTCGTACCGCTCGACGAGCGTGGCAAAGGCCTCGGCATTCCCGCCGAGGGTCATCGCTACGAGTTCGCCGTCCTCCGGCCCCGCGTGCATCGGGTCTATCCGACGCACCTCCGCAAGCACTGCCGACACGCCCCATGTACGATGCGGGGCTGCCCTATGTTTCGTAAGTAATATTGAAACAACCGAGTTCCCCAACCGTACGTGAGACAGGCACGAACACGGAGGCCTAAAACAGACAAAATGCTCACGACAGTCAAGCTGAACAAAACACTCCCGAAGGCGGTACTCGTCGAAGAAACCGCGCGGGACCTGCGCCCGACCTTCCAAGGCTGGGGTCCCCGCATCTAATGCGTGCGATGGAACGGCCATCGCGAACGGGCTTGATCGCACTGCTCATCGCCGTCGAAGCGGTGATCGCGGGCGTCGCCCTTTATACGCTTCGCGGTGCCGGCTTTGCTTCGGCCGGCGGTTTTCACGCCGTCGATTATAGCGCACCGCCGATCGCTCCCATAAGCGTGGGAGTAGCGCCTGTCGTGACCGTCGACGATATTGATTCGCGCATCGTCGTCACGCCCTCGAATGACGGAATGGTTCACGTTACCGATCGCACGGAAGTGCACGGACTCATCTTCGGGTCGGAACACGCGCAAGCGTTGCAAGTCACACGCACGCTCGACGGCGTTCGCGTCTATCGTCCCGCAGGGCACTTTACGCTCGGCGATACGACCAATCGCGTCGAAATCTCGGTTCCACCGATGACGCAGCTGAAGATTTCACGCAGCGGCGGCGATGATATCAGCGGATTGCAAAACGGCATCGACGTCGTGTCGCAAGACGGACACATCACACTCGACGACGTTAAGGGCGATATCAAAGCGCACAGCGACGACGGCCGCGTCGAGCTAAGCAACATCTCGTCGAATTCGATCGATGCATCGACGAACGACGGCCACGTGTACGCAACACAACTTCAGATGACCGGCGCATCGCCGCGCGCCACGCTTCATAGCGACAGCGGATCGATGCGGATCAGCGGGACGTTTCCCGCCGGCAGCTATGCATTCACCACCGGCGACGGACGCATCGAACTGAGCTTGCTGCAAGGCTCCGATGCGAACGTCGACGCCTCGACCGGCGATGGTCACGTCGTCGTCGACGGCCGCGATCAAGCCGGTCAACCGATCCGGGTCGGAGCGGGCAGCGCAGCGATGCGCCTGCGCAGTGAAGACGGATCGGTCCACATCACCACGAACGGAGCCCTCTAGTCATGGCAGATCAACTCGTCCCTCTCTTTGGGATCATCTTTCTCTTCGGTGCGCCCGTGGCCGCGTGGATCGTGTCCCGCGTGCTCGCGCATCAAGAGCGCATCGAGATGATCCGGCGCGGCATGGTGCCGCCGCCCGACTCGCGCCTGTACCGCGACATGCAGCGCCGCGGCTGGCAGCCGGGGCCGATTCCGCCACCGCCTCCTGGGCCGGGCCTCGGTCCGGTGCCGACGCCGCCGGGCGGGTACTATGACGACGGCTTTTACGCACAAAGTCAAATGCGCAAGGGCGTCATGGTAACGATGGTAGGGTTTGCGCTGTTGATCGGCCTCTCGTTCATCGGCTACCGTGGTGACGGTCGCGTGGACTTCGGTCCGTGGCTCCTCGGTGGACTCATTCCGATGTTTGTCGGAATCGCGCAGATCATCAACGCCTTGCTCAACGGCGCCCGTTTCCCGGGGATGCAAATGGGAGCTGCCGGGCCTACGCCGCAAACGCCATTCACGGCGCAGCCCCCGCCGAGCGGAGGCGTTCCGCCCAATCCTCCGCCGCCGCCGTCATCGGGATCGTACGGTGGATGGCGCCCGGGGCCGACCCCGGAGATCGAGAAGCCGGCGCAGCCGCCCGACGCGCGCTAGATAGCGATCGGCACTCTCGAGTGAAAGAAAACAGAAAAGCCGGTTCGTTTGAACCGGCTTTTCTGCTGCTGCTAGAGGTTTAGAATGCTTCGTCGGAGGTTAACTCGTCGTGTCTGTCACGGGGAAAGAGGTTACTTGCAGGAGACGAGCGCGATCGCCCAGCCCGCTGCAGTTCTCGTTCGCACGAGATAGCCGTCCGCAGTTCGGTCATACACTTGATACCCGGCGCGGAGCGCGTCGGCTAACGTTTTGAACACCATCAGACCTGCCATTGCTGCGGACCCTCCTTTCCCGTTTTTCTTGATCTACTATCTATAACGGCTTTTGTCGCACGAAGGTTCAGTATTTTTCCCCGGACTTTGTTAAAAATTTGGAGAAAGTCTAAACCATTATGCCCATCGTTTCGCCGCTTGCCACTATCCATAACGCGATAGTGACGGATCGACGAGTGCTTGCACCCGGCGTCGTCTTACTTGGTTTTGACGCGCCGGATCTCGTTGCTGTGACCCGTCCAGGATCGTTCGTTATGGTCGTTCCGCCGAGCGGCGAGAGCGCTGCAACGGCACTGGGCGTGTACGAAGCGGACGGGCGTCGAGCAAGTATTTTGTTTTTCGTCGTTGGAAAACGTACCGAGGAATTATCAAGAATCTCTGAGGGCGAGAAGATCGGCGTCGTGGGGCCGCTTGGCAATGGCTTTACAATCGGAAGCGAGCGTGATGTTGCGATTGTTGCCGGCGGCGTCGGCATCGCCTCCGTGTTGCTACCGGCGCAAGCATACGTGCGGACCGGTGCGCGCGTACGCTTGTATTACGGTGCTCGAACCACAGAGTTGCTCGTCGAACGCGAACGCTTTGCGCACGAAGGCTGTGAGGTGCTCGTCGCAACGGACGACGGCAGCCTGGGACATGCGGGTTACGTGACATCGTTGCTCGCGCAAACGGATCGCCGGCCGGATGTCATTCTCGCGTGCGGTCCGACGCCGATGCTTCGCGCAGTTGCAAGCGTCGCAAGCGACATGCACGTGCCGGCGCAGTTGTCGCTCGAAGAAACATTTGCGTGCGGTGTCGGCGGATGCTGGGGATGTGTCGTCCCGATCGTCAACACGTCGGCGCAAGCGCCGAGTTTTCCGCCGGCGGAGCGCAACGGCAGCGACGTCGTGTATGCGCGCGTCTGCAAAGAGGGGTCAGTTTTTTGGGCGCACGAGTTGAGATGGTGAACGACGTGATAACGGCGCGTGAAATCGATGTGTCGGTGCGCCTCGGCAAACTGGAGTTAGCGTATCCCACGCTGATGGGGAGCGGATGCTACGGTTCGGGAGAAGAGTACGCGCCGTTCGTCGATCTCTCGAAGATCGGCGCGGTCGTGCTCAAGAGCGTGACGCGACAACCGCGTCTGGGCAATCCGACGCCGCGGCTCGTGCATACGCCTTCGGGCATGCTCAATGCAATCGGCTTACAGAACCCCGGTATCGAATGGTATCTCGAACACGATGTTGCGAAATTCGCGCAGCGTCCGTGCACGATCATCGGCAGTGTCGCGGGCTTCTCGGTCGACGACTATGCCTACACGTGCGAGAAACTCGCGGCTCGCAATGAGATCAAAGCGATCGAGCTGAACATCTCGTGCCCGAACGTTGCAAGCGAAGGTGAAACGTTTGCCTGCGATCCGAACCTCACGGCGAACGTCGTGCGCGCGGCGCGTGCGACGACCGATAAAACGCTGATCGTCAAGCTTTCCCCAAACGTAACCGACATCGCGTCGATCGCGCGCGAAGCCGAACGCGCCGGCGCGGATGCTTTGGCCGTGATCAATACGGTGCGCGGGATGGCGATCGACGTCGACATGTGGCGCCCGCGTCTTGGCAACGTCACCGGCGGTTTATCCGGTCCGGCGATTCGTCCGATTGCCGTGCTTGCCGTCTACGAAGTTGCGCGTGCGGTGAAGATTCCGATCGTCGGCCAAGGCGGCATCGAAACGGCCGGCGACGCGCTCGAGTTCTTCTTGGCCGGTGCGAGCGCAATTTCGATCGGCACCGCGAACTTCACCGATCCGCGCGTTCCCCTCCGTATCGTCGACGAACTGCGTGCCTATCTCGCAAAGCGCGGCTTGCGCAGCCTGCAGCAGATCGTCGGCAAGGCAAACGTCGGATTTGCAAACCCCCATCAATATGAAGGAGACGAAGGCTAAGAGCCGTTTCAAACCATGGCACAATTGATCGTGGCACTCGACGTGCCGAATGCGGATGAAGCGGAGCGGCTGATCGACGAGCTCTACGAGCTCGACGTCATTTTCAAGATCGGGATGGAGTCGCTCTACGGCTATCCCGAACGCATTTTTTCCTACTGCGAAGCGCGCGACGTGCGCTACTTCGTCGACGCAAAGCTACACGATATTCCGCGCACGGTAGGCGCCGCCATCAAGGCGCTCGTTCGTCCCGGGGCGCACATCATCAACGTGCACGCACTCGGCGGAATCGAAATGATGCGCGCGGCGGTGGAAGCCGCGAGCGAACGCGCAAGCGAACTCGGGTTATCGGCGCCGCACATTTTCGCGGTGACGATTTTGACCAGTCACGCAGCCGCCGATCTCGGCGAGCTCGGTTTGCAAGGCGGCCCGGGCGAGAACGTCACCCGCCTTGCCGCGCTTGCACGTGACTCCGGGTGCGCCGGCGTCGTCTGCAGCGCGCACGAAGTGCGCGATTTGAAGAGCTTCTTCGGCGAGGATTTCCTGACGCTTACGCCGGGCATCCGTCCCAGCGGCTCCGCGCACGGCGATCAGAAGCGCGTGATGACACCGGCTATGGCCGTCGAAGCGGGCGCGGATTATCTCGTCGTCGGCCGTCCGATTACCGAAGCGCCTAACCCGTTTGAAGCGGCTCGCGCGATCCTTGACGAAATGCATGCTCATGCCGATCACGTCTGATTTCGATCTCAATTCCGCCTTGCACGAGCGCGGCGCGTTGCTCGAAGGACATTTTCGCCTGAGTTCAGGACGCCATAGCAACAAGTTCATTCAAAAATTCCGCATTCTCGAGAACCCACCGCTCGTGGAACAAGTCGGCCGGCGGATCGCCGACGCATTTCGCGACGCGCATCCGACGGTCGTGGTAAGTGCGGCGATCGGCGGCATCGTGCTCGGCTACGAAGTCGCCCGCCAACTCGGCACGAACGGAATCTTCGTCGAAAAGGAAGGCGGCGTTGCGAAGTTGCGCCGCAGCTTTCACCTGACGCCGCACGATCGCGTGCTCGTGGTGGAAGATGTTGTGACGACCGGAATGTCGGTGAAAGAAGTGATCGACGTCGTGCGGTCGCACGGGGCGCACGTGATCGGCGTCGGCGTTATCGTCGAACGTGGCGCGGCGGACTTCGGCGTTCCCACGCACGCGCTTTTGAAGCTTCCCATCGAATCGTACGATCCGGCGGAGTGCCCGCAGTGCGCCGCGGGCGAACCGATCACCGATCCTGGTTCGCGCCGCGCATAACGAATGAAGCTCTCGATTCGGCCGGCGACGATCGACGACGTCGCGTTCATCGAGAGCCTTGGAAAACGTACCGTGATGGACAGCGTCGCCGCGATGCGACGTCCCAATCCCGTGGATGTCATGGACAATTTCGATCGGCTGCTGCAGATCGTCGAGAGCCGTAAGCACGCAGCGCTCATTGCCGAAGACGGAGGCGAGCCGGTAGGCTTTCTTCTGATGCTCCATTCGCTTCCCGATGAAGTCACGGGGCTTGATCAGGCGTTCATCGCCTACATGGCCGTCGAACGCGAGCGGCGCGGCGGCGGTATCGGGGCGGCGCTTCTCGCCGCGGCCGAAGATGAGGCGCGCAAGCGTGGTTTGCCGTATATGGCACTGATGGTGACGGAAGAGAACGCGTCCGCCCGCGCGCTCTATGAGCGCGCAGGCTATCTTACGGAGCGGCGTTTGCTGTGCAAAATGCTGTGAGCCCGCGCGCTTGGAGACGCATCATGATCGGTACGGCCGTCGTGGTCGTCCTCGTGATCGCGTTCGTCTTTGCAGAACACATCCCGCGAACGCTTTCGATCTTCTTGATCGCGGCGTTCATTGCATTCGGCGTTCAGCCCATTTGCCTGCGGCTCGAGCGGCGAAAAATTCCGAAACCGCTCGCAATAGCGATCGTCTTTACCGTGTTGCTGGTGCTTATCATCATCGGACTCGTCGTCGTCGTTCCGTTGACCGTGGGGCAGCTCAACGTTCTCGCGCAAAACGTTCCCGCGTACGTTGCAACGGTTCAAGGCTGGCTTTCCGAGGCGCAAACCTACTTGCAGTCGCACATCCCAGGTTTTCGCGCGCCCGCGAATGCGTTCGACATCGGCACGTTGAGCGCCGGAAAGCTGGCGCCGCTCGCGACCGGAACGCTGACATCCCTAGGCACGATTGTCGTCGGTACCGCAACTGCGTTCTTCATTGCGTTCTCCGCGATCGTGTTGTCATTTTTCTTTCTGCTCAACGACAGCCAAATCGCGGAAGGGTTCGCCGCGATGTTCCCGGTGTCGCGCCGCGAAACGGCCCGAAAACTCTCCGCTGAGATCACCGACACGTTCGGCAGCTATATCTCCGGCCAGGTCATCGTCAGCGCAATTACCGGTCTCGTCATTTGGGTTCTGTCCGCGCTGATCGGATTCAAGTTCTCGCTGATTCTCGGAATTATCAGCGGTATTGCCTACGCGATTCCCGTCATCGGAATGCTGATTGCGCAGGCAATTGCCGTTGTGTTATGCGCGCCGCAGGGCGGGTGGATGATTCTGTGGGTGCAGGTGATTATGTTCGGGATGGCCCGCATCAGCGATAACGTCTTGGTGCCGAAGATCATGGGACAATCGGTCGGCGTCTCTCCGATCGGCGTCATGTTTGCGGTGTTCGCAGGCGGCGAACTCTTCGGCATTCCCGGACTGCTGCTCGGCATTCCGGCCGCGGCGCTCATCAAGATTCTCTGGCGCTACTTTGTGGCGCCATGGCTGCTCGCTCAACTGGACCAGGGATGAACGACGATCCGTTGGTTCAGTTTTACAAGGGAAACGCTACCGACAACCGCGGGCGGTACCTCGATGAGATTCTCGCGTGGGACGATGACGAACTCGAGTACACGCACGACTACATTCAGTGGCTCTTTCCGATCACGACCGTCGGTGTGAATCCGGACGCGCCGCCGGCAAATGCTGCGACAATCGAAGCGTTTTGTAACGATCCATTGCTACGCGCGGCATTGCTGCGCTCGTTGGACCGTATGCTGGCGTTTTACGGGTTGCAGCGTACGGGCGACGAGATCGCACCACGCGCCGATTTCGAGTCGCATCGCCAATGGCTTACAGCGGGAAATCACAACCATCTCCGCCTGACGCGAATCATGAAAAGCCTGCGTCTCTTCGGCCTCGACGCCGACGCGCGGGAGCTGCACGCCAGTTTGATCAGGATCGCCGAAACCGAGCAGCTCGCAGGCCGGCGCAGCATTTCAGCAGACACAATCCGCTTTTGGAACGACGCAGTGTCGCCAGGAGGATGACGCTAGCGGGCTAAGCGGCCGTCGTGTAAGGCGGCGGATTCGAATTGGAAGACGACGGACGGATCGGGGCGTTCGCCGCTGTGGTCCGGATCGATGCGCGTCAAAATGTCGCGAATAACATTGCATCGCGCGGCTTTCTTATCATCCGCTTTGACCACGACCCACGGAGATTGCGGGGGCGACGTACGCTCGAACATCGCATCGCGCGCTTCGGTATACGCATCCCAGTGCTTGAGCGCGGTTTCGTCGATCGGGCTAATCTTCCACTGTTTGAGCGGGTCGGTCTTGCGGTCGGCGAGCCGCTTTTTTTGTTCGTCCTTGCTGATGTCCAAGTAATACTTGATCAACTTGATGCCGGAGCGGATCAGCATCGACTCGAACGTCGGGACGGTCTCCATGAACGTTTCGTACTCTTCATCCGTGCAAAAACCCATGACCCGCTCGACGCCCGCGCGATTGTACCAACTGCGGTTGAAGCACACGACTTCTTGCGCTGCGGGAAGGCGCGGCGTCCACCGTTCGAAGTACCACTGCGTCGTCTCGCGTTCCGTCGGCTTTCCGAGCGCAACGATGCGCGTTTCGCGCGGGCTCAAATGCTCCGTCACACGTTTGATCGTGCCGTCTTTGCCGCTGCCGTCGCGGCCTTCGAAGATCAACAGAACCTTCCAGTCGTGTTTGATGACGCGCCGTTCGAAATCAACAAGCTGGATTTGAAGTTCACGAAGATCCTCTTTATAGCCCACGGTTCACCTGTTTACGTCGGAGAGAAACTTCTCGATGCGATAGGCCAATTCGTCGGCTTCCATGCTGTCTCGCAGAACCCCGTACAGGTAGCCGTCGGGTCTGATAAACAAGGTCGTAGGAACCACGCTCGTTTCGAGTGTCCTTCCGACTTCCAGCGCGCGCGTAACCTCCTTGCGGCGATCCATTGCGATCGGATAGGGTATTCCGTATTCCCTCCGGTAGGCGCGTACCGCATCATCCGAATCGCCGTCGTCGATCCCGATGAACTGCACGGCCGCCGGTGCATACCGCGTTGCAGCTTTGACAAACGCGGGTTGTTCTTGATTGCACGGATCGCACCACGTCGCGAAGATATTCAGCACGACGGGGGAGCCACGGTACTGTGACAAGACGAATTGCGTTTGCCCTGCATCCAGGAATGCCATCTTCATTTCGAGCGGACGGTCATAGGGAAGCACGAAACTCTTGTCCCACGCATCCCACCGAGGCGGCTTCGGTGAAGCGGCGGTCGTGGCGGCAGCGATCACCGCAAGAAATTCGAATCGGTTCAGATGCTACATGCTTTCGGGCGCGGAGACGCCGATGAGATCGAGCACTTCGGCGAGCACCGTCTTTGCGGCGAGACAGAGTGCGAGGCGCGCAAGGCGGGTGTCGCGGTCGTCGACCAAAATTCGGCATTCGGTGTAGAACTGGTGGAAATCCGATGCGACATCGCGCGCGTACTTCGCTAGGCGGTGCGGCGCT
>JAFANA010000040.1 GCA_019232905.1 Vulcanimicrobiota bacterium | reverse complement strand
TCGATTGAGTCGACCATTGCGCCGGAGAGTGGGGCTCGTAGCGAGGCGCGTTCGTGCTCTGCTTTGCCGCGGATGTTAGTCCAGGCTGCGCGGACTTTTTGCACGGTTACGGGGCCGTTGCTCTTCGCTGTCGCTCGAGGTGCGGGCTGCGGTTCTGGTTCGGGGTCGGGGTTGGGGATTTCTGGTGGGGCTTGTGGGGTTGGACGGGGGACGGGTTCTGATTTGCCGGCGCGAGTTTTGGGGCGATCCTTCAACTCCGCCCCTGGCGGGGCTGCGCTCAGGATGACACTGTCCCGCGCGGCGGCGTTAGCCGCACGCGCACTGTCCCGCGCGGCGGCGTTAGCCGCACGCGCACTGTCCGGTGCGGCGGCCTTAGCCGCAGGCACCTCGTCCGGAGCGGCCTTAGGCGCCGCAGGCGCCTTTTCAACCAAAGCGGGGCGCCCAACGGGCGCACCGCTACCGAGGCCGCCTTCTTCTAAAGCCGCAACACGCGACGAGATCGCCTCAAGCGTGGGATCTTCGCTCGACAACACAAAGCGCAGCAGCGCCGTCTCCAACTCGAGCCGCGGATTCCCGCCGGTCCGCGCCAGCGAAGCGGCGTCGCTCAACACGCGCAATGCACGCACGATCGTTGCCTGCGCCACGCCCTGTGCGCGTTCCGTCGCGCGTTGTGCGTCTTCCGGTGCCAAATCGCGTTGCAATAATTCAGCATCAACGCGCGCCACCAGCAAATTGCGGAACATGGCGATCAACGACCGGATCAACACCTGCATATCGGTGCCGCCGTCGCTCGCCTCTTCGATGATGCGCAACACCGATGACGCGTCTCGCGCCAACACCGCGTCGACCAACTCGTTCGCATAGCCGCGACCCGTCGCACCAAAAGCAAGGTCAATGGTAGCAGCCGTTACCTTGCCTTCTGCGAATGCGGCGGCTTGTTCGAGCATGGTAAGCGCGTCACGCAATCCGCCGTCGGCGCGATATGCAATTGTTGCCAGCGCGTCGTCGTCGATGTCGATTCCCTCATACGTTGCTATTTCTCGCATCCGCTCGATCATGACGGGGATCGATATGCGGCGGAACGCATAGCGCTGGCAACGCGAAAGGATGGTGACCGGTAACTTTTCGGGTTCCGTTGTCGCCAAAATAAACACGGCGTGCGCCGGCGGCTCTTCGAGCGTTTTTAGAAACGCGTTCGCGCCTTCTTTGGTGAGCATGTGCGCTTCATCGATGATGTACACTTTCATGCGCATTGAGCTCGGTGCAAACTTCACGGCATCACGGAGCGCGCGAATTTCGTCGATACCGCGATTGCTGGCTGCGTCGATCTCCAGCACATCCAGGGCCGTGCCGTTCAGCATAGCAACACAATTTTCGCACGTGTTATCGGGGTGGGCCGTGGGGCCCTCGACGCAGTCAATACAGCGTGCGAGAATTTTCGCGGCGGACGTCTTGCCCGAACCGCGTGGCCCGGAAAACAAGTAAGCGTGCGCGAGTTTTCCGGTGTCGATCGCGTGGGTTAGAGTTCTGACAACGGCGTCTTGGCCGACCAAGTCGGCGAACGACTTGGGGCGCCAGGTTCGATAGAGGGACACCCGGGGGACTTCGCGGCAAGCAGTTTGGCTCCGCTTGCCCGGGGGTACCTACATATAACGTTAAAGTAATGCTTGTTTCATCACCGATGGGTTATGCTCATCGGTGGGAGGCTGTTGAGACACTTCGTGGATTTGCGTTCTGCCCTTACGGACAAGTTCGGATTCGAGCGGTTCTATCCGGGCCAAGAAGAAGTGATCTCCCGCATACTTGCGGGACAAGATACGCTTGCCATTCTCGCGACCGGCGCAGGGAAGAGTCTGACCTATCAGCTCCCGGCGCTCTTGCTCGAGGGCACCACCGTCGTCGTCTCGCCGCTGATCGCCCTCATGAAAGATCAGCTCGACATGCTGCGCGAACGCGGCATCACCGACGTCGTCGCGCTCAACTCGACGCTCTCCGAAGAACAAGAAATCGTCGCGCGCGAACGCATCGGCCAAGGCACGATCAAAATCGCCTACACGACGCCGGAAAAACTCGAAGATCAGAGCTTCCTTGCATTGCTGCAATCGATCAAAGTGCCGCTCTTTGTGGTCGATGAAGCGCACTGTATCTCGCAGTGGGGCCATGATTTTCGGCCCGCCTATCTCGCGCTCGGTGCGGTGATCAAACGGTTGGATCACCCGACGGTGTTAGCGCTCACCGCCACGGCGACGCCGGCGGTGCGCGAAGATATTCTGCATCAGCTCGGCATCGAACACGTCAAGCCGATCGTCAAAGGGTTCGATCGGCCGAATCTGCAGTACGAAGCGCGTAAGGCCGACAAAGAAGCCGACAAGTTCAAGATTCTGCAGCAGCTCTTCACCGGTCGCGATGCGCTCGAAGGCACCGGGATCATCTACACCGCGACCATTAAAAACGCGCTCGAAGTTCAGCGGTATCTCACCGATACGATGAACATTCCGGCGGCGGTGTATCACTCGAAACTGCATAAAGAAGATCGCACGCTCGTTCACGAGTGCTTCATGAATGAGACGATTCGCGCCGTCGTCGCGACCAACGCCTTCGGCCTCGGTATCGACAAGCCGAACATTCGCTTTGTCGTGCACTACGATCTGCCGGGTTCGCTCGAAGCCTACACGCAAGAAGCCGGCCGCGCGGGACGCGATGCCGAGAAATCTCGATGTATTCTGATCTATCGCATGAGCGACACGCGCGTGCAGAATTACTTCCTCACCGGCAAGTACCCCGACATCGAGGAAGTGCAGCGGGTCTTCGGCACGATCGAGGTCTTCGGCGATCAAGAAAACGGCGTCTCCATGACCGACCTGCGTAAGATTCTGCAACTGCCACTCACCAAACTCAAAGTCATCCTCGCGCTGCTCAAGAAATCCGGCTATATTGAAATAGCCGGTAAATCCGCGTATAAGCTGACCGAGGCAGTGCGTAAGAATCGCGATTTAGTGTTGAGCCTTGCGAATTACGAGACGAAGAAGTCGTACGACCAGTCGAAGCTTGCGATGATGCTGCAGTACGCCGAGAACAGCTCGTGCCGCCGCCGCTTCATCCTCAACTACTTCGGCGAAGATTACGAAACGGCGAACTGCGGCACGTGCGACAACTGCCTGCGCGCCGCGCGCCGCAGCGTCACGACGACGACCGCGACGACCGATGCCGTATCGGCTCCCGTTGCGCAGACTGCACCGTCAACGAGCGGCTTCCGCATCAGCGATGTGGTGACGCATCCGAAGTTCGGCAGCGGCACGATCGAGCGCACCGAAAAGGATTTAGTCACGGTGCTCTTCCCGAACGTCGGGTATAAGACGCTGCTTGCGTCAGCAGTAACTCACGCAACAACTGCGAAGATCGCCTAACGTCACGTAGGGAGATTCGCACCTGCACCACGCGCTAGCACGCTCGTTGATGCTCGTTGCCTGCGTCGGAGGCGCCCTCACTTGGGCGTCTTCAGCGAACGCGCAACAAATTGAACCCGCCCCGTACGCATCCTCGACGCCATTCGCCGATCCCATTACCGAAGCACCGTCTGCTGCGCCACCGACGGAAACACCGCCGCCGGGCATTGCGACGCCGATGCCGAGTCCGAACGCGAGCGGTTCACCGTCGCCGCTTCCGAGTGGCGTAACGCCGTCACCGCCGGCATCGGTAACACCGCCGCCGACACCGACACCGACGCCGCCGCCGATTACGATCAATCCCGGCACGCTGCAAGTGCCCGTCGGGACGACGCAAACCGCGCACGTGAACGGCGCGTTCGGACAGTTCACCGCGACGGTGCAAGATCCGAACGTGCTCACCGTCACGACGAATCAACAAGACGAAACGATCTCGGTCTACGGCAAGGCGCCGGGTTCGACGGTGATCACGGTCGCCGATTCGCGCGGGGTGACAGCTGCTGCGGGCGTGCGCGTCGCCTACAACGCCGGCGTGATTCCAAATTACATCGAGGTGCGCCTCACGGGCGATCCGGCCAATGCGGATTACATCAAGGATCTCGTGCAGCGTGAGATCGTGCGGCGCACGCAGACGCAGCCGAACGCGCAAGTCGTCGTGTCGCAAGACGACATCGATGTCCACACGCTGACGCAAGACATGGAGCGCAATCTTCAAGTTCCGGTGCTCGTGCAAGGCGAGCAGTACTTCACCGTCACCGGCAACACGCACGTGTACGTGCAGAACATCGCCGTGCCGCGCATCTCGCCCGACCTTCTCATGGTCAGCGACTTCCCCGAAAAGCTGACCGAGAACGGGATTCTCTTTTCGCAAGATTTAGTGCGCAACGTACCGTCGCGTTTTCTCTACTTCCATTACAACCCGCCGACGGAAAAAGACCGGCGCATCGTGCTCGTCGCCGAGAATCACTCGGGCGATCCGGCAACGGTGCAGTACATCGAAGGCCGCGGCGGTCCCACGAAAAACGAGATGGAAGTTGGGCACGCGGCGACCAAAGCGTT
>JAFANA010000138.1 GCA_019232905.1 Vulcanimicrobiota bacterium | reverse complement strand
GGTACCAAAAAAATCGGCGCAGTCATGCGTCTTTCGACAACGTGACTGCGCCGGTATGAGGAACCTAAATAAAAACGGGGTTTACGGTTTCTTCGTGGCCTTCGGAGCCGGCTTGGCCGACTTCGTCGCCTTCGTGCTCTTGGCCGACTTTGCCGACTTGGTCGACTTCGTCGTCTTGTCAGCTGTCTTCTGAAGGACGGGCTTCTTCGTCGCCTTCGGAGCCGGCTTGGCCGACTTCATCGTCGACTTGCTGGCCTTGGCCGGCTTCGTCGACTTCGTTGACTTGGTCGCCTTGTCAGCCGTCTTCTGAAGGACGGGCTTCTTCGTCGCCTTCGGAGCCGGTTTGGCCGACTTCGCCGACTTCATCGACGAGGACTTCGCCGAGTGCATCGAGCCGCTGGCCTTCGTGGTCGTCTTGGCTGCCTTCGGCGCCGGAGACGCTGCCATCGCAACGCCGGTCGTGAGGAACGCCGCCGCAACGAGTGATGCGAGGATCTTGTTCATGAGTTCACCTCCCTTCGTAGCAACAGGTAACTGCCGCCGGCCGGGAAAGCCACGCGCGCAGTCTCTGCGTTCTATACAAACGCAGCGATGGGGCGGGAAGTTCGCGTCCCACCCCTCGCTACCTTTACTTTACAATTGAAAAAGCGCGGCACGCTGCGCCGCGCCTGGCACTCCGCAGCCCGGGCCCCCCGATTAGCTGGGTGCTACTTTTGCTGCCCTATTTTCCCTTACCGACCATGGCTCGCGAGATCACGAGGCGCTGAATCTGTTGCGTGCCTTCGTAGATCTGGGTGATTTTGGCGTCGCGCATCATTCGTTCGACCGGGTACTCCGATGAGTAGCCGAAACCGCCCAGGACTTGAACGGCATCGGTGGTGACGGACATCGCGACGTCGCCGCATTTGAGTTTTGCCATTGATGCCCACAGCGTGACGTCGGGCGCGTTCTCGTCGCATTTACGTGCCGCTTCGTAGAGCATCATGCGCGCGGCTTCGACTTCCGTCTTCATGTCGGCGAGCATGAAGCCGACGCCTTGATGTTGGCCGATGGGCTTTCCGAACGCAATGCGTTCCTTGGCGTAATTCGTTGCGTAGTCGAGTGCGCCGGCGGCAATGCCGAGCGCTTGCGCTGCGATACCTGGACGCGATTTATCGAGGACTTTCATGGCGATTTTAAAGCCTTCGCCTTCTTCGCCCAAACGATTGGCCGCGGGAACTTCGCAATCGTCGAAGATGAGTTCGACGGTGGGTGAACCGCGGATGCCCATCTTGCGCTCTTTCTTGCCGACGCTAAAGCCTTTCATGCCCTTCTCGACGACGAATGCACTGACGCCGCGCGAGCCGGCCGACGGGTCGGTGACGGCGAACACGCAGACCACGTCTGCAACGCTGCCATTCGTGATCCAAATCTTCTGGCCGTTGAGAATGTAGGAATCGCCTTTGCGTTCCGCTCGCGTACGCATCGAACCAAGCGCATCCGATCCGCTCGACGCTTCGGTGAGCGCGTATGCGGCGATCTTTTTGCCCGATGCGATGTCAGGAAGAAAGCGTTTCTTTTGTTCCTCACTGCCGCCGATTAAAATCGGCAACATGCCGAGTTCTTGAACGGCGACGATCAACGAACTGGACGCGCAAGCTTTCGCGATTTCTTCGACGACTTTGACATAGGTCAAAAAGGTGCCGCCGAGGCCGCCGTATTCGGCGGGAATGGGAATACCGAGCAAATCGTTTTGCGCGAAAAGCTCTTTGATGTCCTGAGGAAACTCTTCTTTTTCGTCGATCTCGGCGGCGCGCGGTGCGACTTTTTCCGCAACCAGCTCACGCACCATCTGGAGGATCATCGCCTCTTCTTCGGACTCGTGTGCACGCGGTGGGGCAATACTCATAGCCCGGAGAACTTCCACGGCGATGAATAAAGTCTTGGCGTCCTGCGCGCAGGCGGTAGCCGATATCCCAAGCGGCGCTTCCCTTGCGGTCGGCGGTTTTGGACTCAACGGCATCCCGCACAATTTGATTCAAGCACTGCTCGAAGCGGGCGCAACCGATCTCGTTACCGTTTCAAATAACTGCGGTGTCGACGGATGGGGCCTCGGCGTATTACTCGATGCGAAGCGCATTCGGCGAACGACCGGTTCGTACGTCGGCGAAAACAAAGAATTCGAACGGCAATATTTGAGCGGCGAACTGGAAGTGGAACTCGTTCCGCAAGGTACCCTCGCCGAGCGCCTGCGCGCGGGCGGCTGCGGCATTCCGGGATTTTATACGCCTGCCGGTGTCGGAACGCTCGTTGCCGACGGCGGCTTGCCGTGGAAATACAATTCCGACGGTTCGGTTGCGCTGCCATCTCCGAAAAAGGAAACGCGCAGCTTCAATGGCCGCGACTACGTGTTGGAGGCAGGCATCGTTTGCGACTACGCGCTCGTGCGCGCATCCGTCGCCGATACCGCCGGTAACTTGATTTTTCATAAAGCGACGCGCAACTTCAATCCGCTGTGCGCAATGGCCGGAAAAATCACGATCGTCGAAGCCGAAAAGATCGTCGAAGCCGGAGCGATCGATCCGGAACAAGTGCACCTGTCCGGCATCTTCGTGCAACGCATCGTCGAAGTCGGCGCCCAAGGCAAGCGAATCGAACGCATAACGACGCGTCCTTCGACAAGCTCAGGATTAAAAAGGTAAGTTGAAATAAGATGCCCCTGACAAGAACCCAATTGGCCGCGCGCGTCGCACAAGAACTTCGCGACGGACAATACGTGAATCTCGGCATCGGCTTGCCGACGCTGATTCCGAATTACGTGCCGGAAGGCGTGACCGTTACGTTGCAAAGCGAGAACGGCATTCTGGGTATGGGCCCGTATCCATACGAGGGCGAAGAAGATCCCGATTTGATCAACGCGGGCAAAGAAACCGTAACGGTGCTCCCCGGCGCGTCGTTCTTCGACTCATCGCTTTCGTTCGGCATGATTCGCGGCGGACACATCGATCTTGCCGTGCTCGGCGCGATGCAGGTTTCCGAATACGGCGATCTTGCGAACTGGATGATTCCCGGCAAGATGGTCAAGGGAATGGGCGGCGCGATGGATCTCGTGCACGGCGCAAAGCGCGTGATCGTCATGATGGAACATGTTGCCAAGGGCAACGCGCATAAGATCGTCGACGTGTGTTCGCTTCCATTGACCGGTAAACGCGTCGTTCAAAAGATCATCACCGACATGGCAACGATCGATATTACGCCGACCGGTATGGTGCTTACCGAGGTCGCACCCGGCGTGACGGTTGAAGAAGTGCAGGCGGGCACGGGACCAAAACTGCATGTTCCCACGCCGCCCAAGGTGATGGAGATTCCGGCCGGCGTCGCTTGAGACTACAGGGAAAGTGCGCGCTCGTTACCGGTGCTGCAAGCGGCATCGGTTTGGAGATCGCAAAGGCAATGGCACGCGAAGGCGCCTGCGTTGCGATCGCTGATTTCAACGCGAAGGGTGCGGCTGAGGCTGCTGAGGCCATTTCGCGAGAAGGTGGGACCGCCGTTGCGGTTACCATGGACGTCACGAATGAAGCGCAAGTTTCGGCCGGTGTAAACGGTGCTGTTGCGGCACTCGGGAACCTTGACATCGTTGTCAGCAACGCAGGCATCCAGTTCATCGCTCCGATTCACGAGCTGAGCTACGCCGATTGGCGGCGCGTCGTTTCGGTCCATCTCGATGCGGCGTTTCTCGTCACGCGTGCGGCCTTACAGCACATGTATGCGCACCAAACCCGCGGATCGATCATCTATATCGGATCCGTCCATTCCAAGGAAGCGTCGCCATTGAAGGCACCGTACGTTTCCGCTAAACACGGGATCTTGGGACTCTGCCGCACGGTCGCGAAGGAAGGCGCGCAGTTCGGCGTTCGATCCAACGTCATCTGCCCGGGCTTTGTCCGAACAGCCCTCGTCGAGCGCCAGATCCCCGAACAAGCTGAGCAGCTCGGCATATCGGAAGCCGATGTCGTGAAGAACGTCATGTTGAAGGGAACGGTCGACGGAGAATTCACAACCACGGCAGATATCGCGGAAACCGCCATTTTTCTAGCTTCGTTTCCCAGTAACGCGTTGACGGGGCAATCCATTGTCGTCAGCCACGGCTGGCACATGCAATAAGTAGAACGCAGCGTGGATGACTTCGACGTGGAGCTGCGGCGTGGCCGTATTCGTGCGCGCCGCTACGAGGGCGACGGCGTACCCGCGTTCTGCATTCCGGGACTATCGTCCAATTCGCGCGCGTTCCTCGGACTCGGCGAGCACTTCGCAGCTCAAGACCGCGCGCTCATCGCGTTCGATCTGCGCGGACGCGGACAGAGTGATATCACGCCGAAAGGCACGTACGGGTGGGAAAACCACGCGCGCGACATCTTAGAAGCGGCCGAAAGGCTCGACATCGATACATTCGATCTGGTGGGACACTCGATGGGGGCGTTCGTAGCATTGGCAGCGATGTCGCTCGACCGATCGCATCGCATCAGGCGGCTCGTTTTGATCGATGCCGCCGGATATCCGTCGCGCAGTGCGCTCGCAGCGATCGTTGCTTCAGTGCAACGGCTCAGCCGAACGTTCGCGACGCATGACGAGTACGTGAATGCAATACGCGACGGCGGAATGGTCGTGCCGTGGAACGATATGTGGGAGCAGCACTATCGCTACGACCTGGTCCAAGACGGGAACGGCGTTCATCCGCGCACGTCGCACGAAGCGATCGCCGAGGATTCGGCGTACGGCGCCTCGCACGATCCGCGCTCGTTATGGCGTCTCGTGCGTGTGCCCGCTCTGCTCATGCGCGCGCACGTCCCGTTTAGCAACGCTGCGGACTCGTTCGTTCTCCCGAAGACGGAGTACAATGCATTCCTGCGAGCCGTTCCGTCGGCCGAAGGTGTGGAGATCGAAGCGAACCACTACGGCATCGTCTGCGATCCGCAAGCATGCGGGCGCATAGACGTCTTTTTGCAATAACGCGCCGTTGAACCCGAGCGCAACCGTGCGCGGGTTATGATCGGTAGTATGACTGCTCGAAAAATATCGTTGGTGCTGCCCGCTCATCAGTTTGTGGAAGGCGGCGGATTCACGGTTCATCGCCCGTTCCCGGTGCAGGGCGTAATGCAGGTCGATCCGTTTTTACTGATCGATGAACTGGGTCCGGTGCAGTATGCGCCGGGCGAAGCGGTCGGTGCTCCCGATCATCCGCATCGCGGGTTCGAAACGGTGACGTATATGATCGACGGTGAATTTCAACATGCGGATTCGGCCGGACATCGCGGCGAGTTGCATCCGGGAGACGTGCAGTGGATGACGGCCGGCGCCGGCGTCGTGCACGCCGAGATGCCGTCGGACCGGATGATGCGCGAAGGTGGACAACAGCACGGATTCCAGATTTGGATCAATCTGCCGAAGGCCGAGAAGATGGTGCGACCGCGATACCAAGACGTGCGAGCGGATACGATTCCTACGTGGACGAGTGCGGACGGGCGCGCCTGGGCGAAGGTAATCGCCGGCGAGGCGCAAGGCGTGCGCGGAGCCGCCGAGACGCGCATTCCGATCGGTTACGTGCATTATCGCTTGCAGCCGGGTGCGCGCATCGAGCACGCGGTTAGGGATGGCGACACCGCAATCGTGTACCTCATGCGGGGGTCTGCGCGGTTTAGCGCTGACCGTACGCATGACGCACGGGTTGCGATCGTATTCGATCCGCACGGCGACCTCGTTCCGGTTACGAACGTCGGCTTGGGCGAGCTTGAGTTTCTCGTGCTTACGGGTAAACCGATCGGCGAGCCGGTCGCGCGGTATGGACCGTTCGTGATGAACTCAACGCAAGAGTTGGAAGAAGCCTTCCGGGATTTCCAATCGGGCAAGATGGGCGACATCGAGCCGATCTATAACTAGAACATCGCGTTATTGGCCGACGGCTGCATCCCGGAATTGCCGGCGATACAGGCGTGCGTACGGGCCATTACGGGCGAGCAGAACGGCGTGTGAACCGCTTTCGACGATTCGTCCTCCGTCGACGACGAAGATGATGTCGGCATTGACGATCGTGGAGAGACGGTGCGCGATCACGAGGCTCGTTCGATTTTGCATGACGGTTTCGAGCGCTTCTTGGATCGCCGCTTCGTTGTGTGAATCGAGCGCGCTCGTCGCTTCGTCCAGGATCAGGATGCACGGATTCTTGAGGAGAACGCGTGCAATTGCGAGACGTTGGCGTTCGCCGCCGGAGAGTTTGTGGCCGCGTTCGCCGACGACGGTTTCGTATTGCTCGGGCAGCGACGCAATGAAGTCATGGATGTTCGCCGATTTGCACGCTGCGATCAGTTCATCGAGCGTCGCGTCGGGTTTCGCATAGCGAAGATTCGACGCTATCGTGTCGTGGAACAGATACGTTTCTTGCGTCACGATGCCGATGTCGCGGCGCAGCGACTCGAGCGTCACCGTCCTGACGTCGTGACCGTCGATGAGAACGCGTCCATTCTGGGGGTCATAAAAGCGCGGAACGAGCTGCGTGATCGTCGACTTGCCGGCGCCCGACGGACCGACGAACGCGGCGATTTGCCCCGCATCGATGTGGAACGTGACATCGTCGAGCACGGTGCGCGCGTCATCGTATCCGAATGTTACGCGATCGAAGTCGACCGATCCGTTGATACCCGTAAGCACGGTAGCGTTCGGCGGTTCGTACTCTTCGGTTTTCATGTCGAGGTATTCGAAGATCCGTTCGAAGACCGCGAGTGCGCTGACGATCTGCACTTGTACGCCCACGAGCGCAGCGGCCGGACCGTACAGGCGTCCTTGGATGTAGCCGATAAACGCGACGATTACGCCGACGTCGAGCATGTGCTGCACGGCGAGCCATCCGCCGCCGAGCCACACGACTGCCGGACCCACGATCACCATCGCGGTGACCGAGGCGAGGAACCAGCGGCCGACCATCGCGAGCCGGATTTCCAAATTCATCAGCCGCGTTCCGACATCGTAGAAGCGTGCGCGTTCGTACGCTTCGCGCGCGAATGATTTAATCAGCGTGATGCCGGAGATCGAAAGCGTCTCTTGGGTGATCGACTCGATCGTATCGCGCTGCTCGCGGGTCTTTTTGCGGATCTCATACATCCGCCGTCCCACCGGACCGAGCGGCAACACCATGAACGGAACGATGATCAGCGAGATGAGCGCGAGGCGCCAATTCCAGATGAACATCGCGATCACGGTCGTGAGGATCATAACGACGTTCGTAATGATTGTCGTCAGCGTTCCGGTCACGACGTTGTCGATGTTGTCGACGTCGTTCGAGACGCGGTTCATGATCTCGCCCGTCTTCGTACCGGTGAAGAAGACGAGCGGCATCTTGTGCAGATGCGACACGAGGCTCGTGCGGATATCCCGCATGATCCCCTCACCAACGACCGAGTTCAAGTAGCCTTGCAGCACGCCGAACCCCATCGAAGTCAGCGCGGTCGCAAGAATAATCCCGACGTCGATCCCAAGCTCGCGAAAACTATGATGCGGAATCGCGCGATCGATGATATCCGCGGTCATGAGCCCGGGGATCAGCCCGAGTAGAGCGGCGACTATAATGCATGCAAGAACCAGCGACTGCTGCTTCCAATACGGAGCAAACAGGCTACCGATGCGGCGCCACTCGACACGTTTTTGTACTTTGGGCTTATCTGGCGAATACATATTCGACCACATAAGCCCGTGCCCGGTCATCATTTTGAAGGCGCTTCGCCCCGGACGGAGCCTGTACTGAGCGTAGTCGAAGGACGCCCCCCACTTTGTGGGGCCCCCACGCCTTGGGCCGGGTAAACGTGATTGACCGGCCGTGATTCCCCTAGGGCGGCCCTAAAAAACATCATCGCGACATTGAACCTGATATCGGGACCACGTCGTTGCAACTGGGACTTCGCCCGGCCCGGAGCCCTAATGCGGCACCGTGATCTGGTGCAGGCTGACCTTGTTTCCCTCGGGATCATTAAACGAAGTGATCTTGCACACGGGCGTCTCGTAGATGTCTTCTACGGCGATGCCCTTGTCTTTGAGCGCTTTGGACGTGTCTTCGATGTTGTCGACTTCGAACATGATGCCGACGCCGCTGCCGGCGGGACGTCCGATCCATTCGGTCGTCATGAGGCTGAACCAACAGTTACCGACCTGTGCCTCGTTGTATTTTTCGACACCGTCTTCGGCGTACGGCGCGCTAAACTTCAATCCGAGCATCTGTTCGTACCATTCGCGCGTCTTTTGTACGCTGTCCGAAGGATACGCGGTGTACGCGATGTCTTTGATCATGTGGAGCGCTCCCTTTCTCTAGTGTGGAAATGCTTTTCTCTCCGGCTCTCTGCAACCATCTTTGCCGGTCTCGCCGTTGGTGAAAGTTCCCCCCCGTCTATTGAGGTGGTGAGAACGTCATGAGTATAGTGGAACAATTCGTTGCGAACAACGAACGGTATGCGAGCTCGTTTCAAGGTCCGCTTCCGTTGCCGCCGGCAAAGCAGATCGCCGTCGTTGCCTGCATGGATGCGCGCTTTAGCGTGTACGGTGCGCTCGGACTGAAAGAAGGCGATGCGCACGTGATCCGCAATGCCGGCGGTCTCGTCGACGACATGACGATGCGTTCGCTCGTCATTTCGCAGCGATTGCTCGGCACGCGCACAATCGTCCTCATCCATCACTCCGATTGCGGCATGCTCACGTTTACCGACGATGAGCTGCGCCGCGCGCTGATCGACGACGTCGGCTTTGCGCCGTCGTACGCATTCGGCGCATTCAAGGACCTCGAAGAGGACCTGCGCGCTGCCGCAGAGCGTATCCGGCACGATCCGTTCCTGTTGCATCGCGACGACGTGCACGGGTTTGTCATCGATGTAGCAAGCGGAAAATTACAGCCGGTAGATCTGAGTGCCCCGCAAAAAGTTGGAAGCCGCGCATAAGCGCGGCTTTTGACCTTAGAGTTCGTCTAGCTGCGCCAGTATGCCGGCGTCGAGTTGTACATCGGCTGCCTTCAAAGAGTCCGTCAGCTGTTCGACTTTCGATGCGCCGACGATCGGAGCGGTGACCGCCGGTTTAGACAAGAGCCATGCTATGGCAAGCGTGGTAAGCGTCACGTTCAAGTTATCCGCAATGCGTTGCGCGCGTTCCACGAAACGGAATGCCGAGTCGTTCCAATAACGCTCGCGATACATGGTCGCAAACCGGCCGATCTCCGCCGAGAATCGGCCCGTCGCCGGCGCATCGCTGCTGCGATACCGATTCGTCAAGAAGCCACCTGCGAGCGGATTGTACGGTATCACTCCGAGATGCTCGGTCTTCGCTAGCGGTAACAGATCGCGCTCCGCATCACGGTATATCAGATTGTATCGCGGCTGAACCGAGACGTAGCGAGCCAGACCGAGGCGATCGGAAATCGCGAGCGCTTCCGCGAGCCGTTCGGCGCCGATGTTTGAAACGCCGATGTAGCGCGCTTTCCCCGACGTGACGATTTCGTCGAGTGCCCGCAACGTTTCTTCGAGCGGCGTAGCGAGGTCGTCGAAATGCATCTGATAGAGGTCGACGTAATCCGTATCGAGTCGCCGGAGCGAGCCGTCGATAGCATCGAGCAAGTGTTTGCGCGAGCCGCCTTGATCTTCCGGATCGTCACTCATTTGGGCGCCCGCCTTCGTCGCGATAATGAACCGATCGCGTTTGCCTTTGAGCCAGCGCCCGACGACCTTTTCAGTCAATCCCGCTCGCGAAAGATCCGGCATGCCCATCGGATAACCGTCGGCGGTATCGATAAACGTTACGCCTGCGGACGAGGCGGCGTCGAGAATTCGACTCGCCTCATCTTCGCCGGTCTGCTTCCCGAACGTCATCGTGCCGAGGCAAATGCGCGACACCTCGAGATCGGTGTTTCCAAGCGTCGTATATTGCATCCGTGCTCTAGCCGATCCCGACGCCCGTCATTTGTTCGCTCAGCTGCCACAGCCGCCCGGCAGCAACGGAGTCAGTTGCACGCGGCCGTACTCCGCGCATTTCAGTGCTGTCGTCGCTCGCGAGCGCGGGAGCTATGTCGCAATCCTGGCAATACACACCGCCCATACCGTCGAGCTGCGAACTCGTCGCGCACCACACGCTTGTTGCCGCGCCTTGCTGAGGCGTCTTTTTATTATTTTCCGGATCGATAATCGGCTTGCCGTTTTCATCGATCACGTTGTGCGCCGCAAGCTCCTCTTGCGACATATAGCGGACGAGATTCGTGATAATGCCGCCCGGATGGACGGAAAACGCGCGTACGCCGTGCGTTTGACCGATCGAGTCTAGAGCGACGGCAAAGAGCGCGTTCGCCGTTTTTGATTGACCGTACGCTTCCCAACGATCGTAGGGGCGGTTTTCGAAGTTCGGGTCGTGAAAATTCACGCCGGTACGGCGATGAGCAAACGACGATAGTGCAATGACCCGCGAGCCTTCAGCAGCGACGAGCGCCGGCCAAAGGCGGCATGTAAGCTGGAAATGGCCGAGATGATTGGCGGAAAACTGCGATTCATAGCCGCGAGCGTCGCGTGAAAGCGGCGGCGCCATTACACCGGCGTTGTTGATGAGCATGTGAAGCGTGCGATGGTCTTTGAGGAACTTCTCCGCAAAGCGGTCGATGGACGCGGGATCGGTGAGATCGAGCGGCTCGATCGTGACCTCCGCCATGTCCGCGAGCGCGTCCTTCGCCTTCGCGGGGTCACGGGCAGGTACGATGACCGAGGCTCCGGCTGCGCGAAGGGCGCGGACCGTTTCGGTTCCGATGCCCGAGTAGCCGCCGGTGACGATTGCGGTCTTGCCGCTGAGATCGATTCCCTCGACGACCTCGAGGGCCGTGCTCGCGGCTCCGAAGCCGGAGCCGATGGGAGCTTGAGGGGTTAGCGAGGTGGGGGGTCCAATGAGTGACTGCATAATACTTGAGGACATCCTCAAATAACCTGTGGTTGCAAGAACGGGTTACACCAGATGATGGAGTCACAGAAATCAGCCGCGGCCCCGAGCCGGCCGGCGCTCGAGCCGCAGCGCCGCCACGGTAAGCAGCGAGTCGCCGAGCTTCTGCGTGCGGGCGCGTCGGTAATCGCCGAGCGAGGCTTCGACGCGGCCACGATGGCGGAAATCGCCGCACGAGCGGGGGCGCCCATCGGTTCGCTCTACCGGTTTTTCCCAAGCAAGGATGCGCTGGCCGAAGCGCTGATCCAGCGATACAACGAGCTGGTTGATGATTCGTTCGACCAAATTGACGACGGCATTGAAACGCTGACAACCGACGGGCTCGCTAACGCCTTGCTCGATCTCCTCATCGACTTACGCGGCGAGACGCAGTCCTCAATGGTCGAGCTTTTGAACGTCAGCTCCGACAGACCGGCGATGAGCGCAGAGTTTCAGAACACCTTTTTGCGTCATATCGCGCACACGCTCAAGCGGCGTTCACCACGGTTGCAGGAAAAGAACGCGCAAGACATGGCGGTAGTGCTTTTGCAAAATATGAAAGCGATGAAATACTTGGAACCCGAACGAGATGCCGGAGCAATCGCCGAGCTCCGCGCGATGACCGAGTTGTACCTTCGGAGCAAACTCGGCAACTAACGCAAAGAAGCCGCGCAATAGCGCGGCTTCTTTTACTTCGCTTTGCCGTTTCGCATCGAGGAAAGTTCGCGAAACAGTTTTTTCTCTTTGTCGCTCAGTGAAATCGGCAGTTGCCCGATGAGGCGGACGTACTCGTCGCCGGCCCCGCCGCCTTTAACTTTCGGCATGCCTTTGCCCGAAAGCCGCAGCAACCGGTTGTTCTGCGTTCCTTCGGGAATCGTCATCGTAACCTGTCCGCTCATTGTCGGCACTCTCACTTCACCTCCGAGCACGAGGTCGTAGAGACTGACGGGAAGGTCGACGTAAAGATCGTCGCCTTTGCGCTTGTACGTTGAATCGTCGAGTAATTTCACGATCAAGTACAAGTCGCCGCTCGCGCCGCCGTGCGTACCCGCGCCGCCCTGGCCGGCAAGACGAATGCGTTGCCCTTCGCCGATTCCCTTAGGAATCGTCACTTCGAATTTCTTCGTCAGCAACACATGCCCGGTGCCTCCGCACTGCGGACAGAGCTGTGTCCCCACCGTGCCCGTTCCACGACAGCGCGGACACAGATCTTCGACTTGTAACGAGACGGCTTTTTTGCCGCCGTCATAGACGTCACGCAGCGAAAGTTCGATCGTCGTTTCGAGATCTTGTCCACGTTGCGAGAATCCGGCGCTCTGCGCGCCGCCTTGACGGCGGCCGATACCGGAGAAGAACATATCGAAGAAGTCCGAGAAGCCGGTTGGACCGGCGCCCGCGCCCGCACCACCTGCGCCCGTACCCTCGGTTCCGAAATCGAAGTGGAAATCGTTCGGATTGTAGCGCGTGCGATAACGGCGCTGCTGTTCGGCTTGCTGCGCGGCGCGTTGCCAGTCCGAACCGAGGACGTCGTATTTCTTACGCTTCTCGGGATCTCCGAGGACTTCGTAGGCCTCGGAGATCTCCTTGAATTTTTCTTCCGCTTGTTTCGGATTGTCCGGGTTCGCGTCGGGATGCCACTTCCGCGCGAGCTTACGGTATGCGGATTTTATGTCTTTCTCGGCAGCGCTTTTCGGAACGCCGAGAATGGCGTAGTAATCCTTGTAGTTCATCCAGAGGTCTTGGCGACGAGGACTTTGGCCGGGCGCAGCAACTCGTCACCCATGGTGTAGCCCTTTTCCGCAACCTCGACGACCGTGTCGTCCTTGACGCCGTTCTGCGCCGGAAGCGTACCGATTGCTTCGGCAACTCGCGGATCGAACGGTTTTCCCTTCACGTCGATGGCTTTGACGCCTTCGCTGTTCAAGACCGATTCGAATCCTTTGAGCGTCTGCTCGATGCCGCCGCGCAACTTGTCGTCGCCGGATGCATTGAACTGCAACGCGCGTTCGAGATTATCTACGACCGGGAGGAAGCGCAGGAGTACGGCCTTGCGATGATCGTTCACGATCATGTGCACGCGTTTCTCCATTTGCTTCTTATAGTTCTCGAAATCGGCCATGGCGAGCAGATACTTGTTCCAATTTTCGTCCGCTTTCGCGTTCGCAGCATCGAGCTGCGCACGCAAATCGTCCGCACTGGCACTCGTCGTATCCTCGATCGTCGCCTCGCCGGCTTCCGTAATCAATTCGTTATCATTCATAAATAAAAATCCGCAAATGCCACGGTCCCAGTGTCATCCTGAGCTTGTCGAAGGATCGTTACGAACCATTGGCTCGTTGCGATCCTTCAACTTCGCACCTTCGGCGCTCCGTTCAGGATGACACTAGCGTGTTATTTCGCTTCCTTGAACTCCGCGTCGATTACGTCTTCGGATTGCGCCTGGCCGTTGCCGCCGCCACCCGCGCCTGCGGCCGCACCATCGCCTGCTCCGGCTCCGGCGGCTTCACCGTTCGGCGAGGCCGACTTATAGAGTAGTTCCGCCATCTTGTAACTGGCCTGCTGCAGGCGTTCGATTGCGGGTTTGATCTCTTCGATCGTCCCGTTTTCGCTGACGCGTTTCAGATCGGTGAGCGCCGTTTCGACGTCGCCGCGCGCACCCGCGTCGAGTTTGTCACCGACTTCTTTGAGCGACTTCTCGGTCGAGTAGATGAGGCTTGATGCGTTGTTGCGCACTTCGGCCTCTTCGCGGCGCGCTTTATCCGCTGCGGACTGCGCTTCCGCGTCGCGAACCATCCGCTCCACTTCGTCTTTCGACAGATTGGTCGAAGCGGTGATCTGGATCTGCTGCTCTTTGCCCGTGCCGAGATCTTTTGCGCTCACGTTGACGATGCCGTTGGCATCGATGTTGAACGTCACTTCGATCTGCGGTACGCCGCGCGGAGCCGGCGGAATGCCTTCGAGACGGAACCGTCCGAGGGTCTTATTATCGGGCGCCATCGGGCGTTCGCCTTGCAGCACGTGGATATCGACCGACGTTTGACCGTCTTCGGCCGTAGTAAAGATCTGCGACTTCTTCGTCGGAATCGTCGTGTTGCGCTCGATGAGCGTCGTCATGACGCCGCCGAGCGTTTCGAGACCGAGCGAGAGCGGCGTAACGTCGAGCAGAACGACGTCGCGAACTTCACCCGCGAGCACGCCCGCTTGAATCGCCGCGCCGACCGCGACGACTTCGTCCGGATTGACGGTGAGATTCGGGTCTTTACCCGTCAGCTTCTTGACGAGTTCCTGAATGACGGGCATGCGGGTCGAACCGCCGACCATCACGACTTCATCGATCTGCGAGATGTCGATCTTCGCATCGGCGAGTGCGTTTTTGAACGGGGCAATGCAGCGATCCGTCAGGTCGGCCGTCAGCTCTTCGAACTTCGCACGCGTGAGCGTGATGTCGAGATGCTTCGGACCATCCTGGTCTGCCGTGATGAACGGCAGATTGATCGACGTTTGCACGACCGACGAAAGTTCGATCTTTGCTTTTTCGGCGGCTTCGGTGAGACGCTGCATCGCCTGCTTGTCTTTGCTCAGGTCGATGCCTTGCTCTTTACGGAACTCGCCGACGAGCCAATCCACGACGCGACGATCGTAGTCGTCGCCGCCGAGATGCGTATCGCCGTTGGTCGATTTCACTTCGAATACGCCGTCGCCGACTTCGAGGATCGATACGTCGAACGTACCGCCGCCGAGGTCCCACACGAGGATCGTTTCGTTGCCTTTTTTATCGAGACCGTACGCGAGCGCTGCCGCCGTCGGCTCGTTGATGATGCGCAGCACGTCGAGACCGGCGATTTTGCCGGCATCTTTCGTTGCTTGACGCTGCGCGTCGTTGAAATACGCGGGAACGGTGATGACCGCTTTGGTCACGCGTTCGCCGAGATAGTTGCTCGCGTCGTTGACGAGCTTTTGCAGGATCATCGCGCTGATTTCTTGCGGCGTATAATCCTTGCCGTCGATCTTGACGTGATAGTCGCCTTCGCCCATGTGGCGCTTGATCGAAGCGATCGTGCGATCCGGGTTCGTAATCGCTTGACGTTTCGCAAGTTGCCCCACGAGGCGTTCACCGGTCTTCGTAAATGCGACGACCGACGGGGTCGTACGCGACCCTTCGGAGTTCGGAATGACGACGGGCTGGGGGCCCTCCATCACGGCAACGACGGAGTTGGTCGTGCCAAGGTCGATACCGACCACTTTAGCCATTAGTAAAGTTACCTCTCTTCGAAATTGCACCGAAGACCTGGACCAGCTATTCCTACCCTACCGGTGCACTCGAGCCGGGTATCCGCAGACTGAGGTATGTCTGCATCTACAACGATTCGGCGATGCTCGGGTCTGCTACGCAAACCCGCCGGGGGCCGGATGGCGCCTTGCCGCTTACGGCCTTCCGCACGTTATGTACCCGCCCATCATACAACGGCCGGGATTGCTTTGTTTCCTATGCTGTAAGTATGACACGGAACTGGCACTGAGAGTTGCACGAAAAAGGGGCGGGTTACCCGCCCCTTTGAGTTGCCGTCAGGGAGTCGGTTGAGCGGCCGGTTGCCCGTAGTCTGCAGGACGCTCTTCAAGCGTCACTGCGATGAACTTCTTGACGCCTTGCGACCAGACGTTCATGCGCAGTGTGTCGCCTGGCTTCTTCGAGCCGATGTACTTGCTGAGCGCGGCATTGTCGTTGAACGTTTTGCCGTCAACGGAGAGGATCACATCGCCCGGCTGCAGGCCCGCTTTATCGGCCGGCGACCCCGGCACGACTTGAACGGCGGCGACTCCGCCTTGGCCGTTGTAGCCGATTTGATTTTTGAGCCCCGCCGTCAGCGGCGCCAAAGCGACGCCTGCGAAACCGGTGTTGGTCCCCTGGTGAAGGCCCGGATTCTTCAGCAGCGCCGGAATCACGTCGCGTACTTCGTTCGAAGGGATCGCGAAGCCGATGCCCTGACCGTTCTCGTTCGTCAATTGATTGACGCCGATGACTTGCCCCTCGATATCGATGAGCGGGCCGCCGGAGTTACCAGGGTTAATCGGCGCGGACGTTTGCAATAAACCTTTGAAGTCGTAAACGCCGCCCCCGCCGCCTTCGGCCTGCACTTGTTCCTCGCGTTGGAAGCCGGAGATGATGCCGAGCGTCACGCTCTGCTTCAACTCGTACGGCTCGCCGATTGCAATAGCCCATTGGCCTTGCTCGAGTTTGTCCGAATCCGCGAGCGGCAACGCCGGCGGAAGTTTGCCGTAGTTCTCCACGCGAATGATGGCGAGATCTGCACCGAGATTCGCGCCGATAACGCGCGCCGGTTTACGGTCGCCGTTTGCAAATATAACCGTTAAATTCGAGATGTGGCCGCCCGTCGGCGGATTGACGACGTGCGCGTTCGTAACGATATCGCCGCTCGAATCGTAAATGAATCCTGAACCCGAAGCCTGGCCGCGATACGGCTGTACAACGCCCGGCCCCTGATTTCCGAAAAACGGGCTGAGCGGGACGAATTGTTGTCCGTTGATTTGCTCGGTGATCGCGACGACCGACGCTTTCGTCCGTTTTACGGCGCTTACGATGCGGTCTTGATCGCTGACACCGGAGAGCGGAGCTGCAACGACGGCCGGCGGCGTATGATCCGGTCCGGCGACGTTTGCGAAATGCGTGCTCGCATAGAGCATCATCAAAAAGCTGCCGATGATCGCACCGACAAGGCCCACGATGACGGTGGGCATCACTCGATTTTTCACGATTCTCCTACGTTGCGGGCTGATTCAATTATAATACCCCGTACTGCTTCGACGTCCCGAGGGTTACGAATGGTTCCTTAAGGGACGGTTAGAGACGACGGTTCGTCGGCCACGATCAGGCCGTCCAGCAGACGGATGATGCGCCGCGCCCGTCGCGCGATGGCTTCGTCATGGGTGACCATCAGAATGGTCCGGCCGCCGTCATGGAGCTTGTCGAAGAGCGCCATGATGTCCGCGCTCGTCTTAGTATCGAGGTTTCCGGTCGGCTCGTCGGCCAGAAGCACGGCCGGGTCGTTGATGAGCGCCCGCGCGATAGCCACACGCTGCTGCTGCCCGCCTGAGAGCTCGTTCGGCTTGTGATGCGCCCGGTCGCGCAAACCGACTTCGTCCAGAACCGCCATCGCGCGGCGCTGCCGCTCGCGCCCGTTGATGCCGGCGTAGAAGAGCGGCAATGCGACGTTTTTCTGCGCATCGGTTCGCGCGAGCAAATTGAAGCCCTGAAAAACGAATCCAAGTTTCTTTAGCCGGATCTCGGCAAGCGCGTTGTCGTTGAGGTTGGAGACGTCCTCGCCGTCGAGAACATATGTGCCGCTCGTCGGGCGGTCGAGACAGCCGATGATATTCATCAACGTCGACTTGCCCGATCCGGACGGCCCCATGATGGCGACATATTCACCGCGCGCAACGTTGCAATCGATGCCGTGCAGCACGGGCACTTCGAGCGCGCCGGTTTTATAGGTTTTGGTGATGGCGCGCAGCACGATCGCGGGATGCGGGTTGCCGTTATTCATAGCGCAGAGCCTCGATCGGGTCCAGTGCGGCGGCGCGCAGCGCAGGATACGTTCCGAATACCGCGGTGACGAACGCTGCAAATGCCGCAGTGATTGCCATGGCCTGCGCGTACGGCAGCGGTGCCGTATATCCGGTCAATTTGATGATGAAGACGCTGTTGACGAAGCCTCCGATTCCAAGACCGATCGCCATGCCGATAAAACAGCCGATGCTGCTCAACATCAGCGACTCGATAAAGAACTGCGCGAGGATCTGTCCGCGACGCGCGCCGATCGCCTTACGCGTGCCGATCTCTTTGGTGCGTTCCGTTATGGACACGAGCATGATATTCATCACGCCGATGCCGGCAACCAGCAACGATACGGCACCGATCAGCGCGACGACGATCGTAATCGCGCTGAAGACGCCGTTGATCCCCTGCGTGAAGCTTGCTTTATCGAACGACTGATAACGAACGTCCGGACCGACTTGGCGCAGTTCCCGAATCCGGTTGATGACGGCGGTTTCGGTTTGCGGAAGCGTAGAGATATCGTTCACGGTGAATCGCGCCGCCAAGATCCGGTCTCCGTGGACGTACTCGCGCACGTACGTCGTATACGGAATCGAGACGTCGCCCCCGAAGGTGACGTTCAAGGCTCCTTGCCGCGGCTGAGCGCGTACGCCGACGACGACGTACCGGTGCGTGCCCGCGTAGATACTCGACCCGGTCGGATCGCCGCCCGCCGGAAAGAGACGGTTGTATGCCTTCCAGCTGATGACCGTGACGTCGACCGCATTTGCGATATCATCATCGCTGATTCTGCGTCCATAGGCGATCGGCGTATTCGCAAACGGCGGATTGGAATCGGCCGAGAGAAAAAATCGTCCGAGATTATGGCCGTACCGTATGAGTTCGTCCGTGCCGCTGACCGGCGTTGCGGAGGCGATGTTGGGAACCGAGTTCTTGATTGCGTCGAGATCGGAAAGCCGGATCGCCGCTTTTTGAAAGTCGCCTTGCATCGTTCCGGGGAAGATGATGAACGAGTTGTCGGCGAGCGCGCCGAGCGTTTCGCTGATCGAACCCGCCATGCTGTGCCCGAGCACTTCGATGCTGATGACGGCCCCGACGCCGATGATCAATCCGATGATCGTCAAAAACGTTCGCACGGGATTTGCGAGCAGCATCCGTACCGCCTCTTCGAAGTACATCACGAGCGAAGGGCCTCGATCGGGTCCATCGTCGCGGCTCGAAACGCAGGATAGATCCCGAAGATCATGCCGACGGCGATCGAAAAACTGAGCGCGATCGATACGACGAGGACGTAGGGGATGATGAGATCTCCCAACTGCTTGCTGAGTAACTCCGCGCCGCCGATCGTGAAGAGCAAGCCGAAGGCCATGCCCGTACCGCCCCCGAGCGTCGCGAGTACGATCGACTCCATCAGAAACTGCAGCATGATGTCGGCGCGGCTCGCGCCGATAGATTTGCGCAGACCGATTTCTCGCGTGCGTTCCGTAACCGTCACCAGCATGATGTTCATGATACCGATGCCGGCGACGACCAGCGCGACGGTGCCGATTGCCGCTAAGCCCGCACCCGCGATGTTGAGAACGTTGTCAAACGTCTTGAGCGCGCCTGCGCCGTCGATTATTTCGTACTGCGCTTGCGGGCCGTGCACGTGTCGCAGCGATGCGGTGATCTGCGAGCGAAGGACGTCAACGTCGACACCGGGCATCGGATAAATCGAAAGATTGTCAGGCGGAAGATTCACAGCCCGGTAAAACGTCGAGTACGGAACGGCAATAAAATCCGAACCGCCTAAGGACGTCAAGAGCGGCGACTTTATCGGCGCATAGACGCCGACGATCAGATAACGGTTGGCGTTCATCGTCAAGACGTGACCGACCGCGCCGCCGTTCGGGAAGAATTTGTCGGCGACGGTTTGCGAGATCGCCACGACCCGGGCCGCGGACTGCACGTCTTGCGCGTCGATTTTTCGGCCTTCGCTCATTTGCAGCGAGTCGTCTTGAAACACGCCGGTGGTACCGACTTCGTAATAATCGCTCGTTGTTCCGTACGTGACTTTCCACGTACGCGTCCAGCTCGGCTGCACTTCATGGACGCGATCGCCGAGGTCTGCCGCAAGGCGCGCCGCATCGCTGTACCGGATCTGCGCTCGATCGGGGTAGTCTTGCGTGGCATCGACCTGCGCGGTGATCGGGAACGTGCCGAATGAATTGAGCGTGCCTTCGATCCCGCTCGTCGCCGCTTTGCTCAAGCCGAATACGGCGATGATCGAGGACGTGCCGATGATCATGCCGAGCATTGTCAGCGCAGAACGTACCTTGTTGCGCCAGAGCGATGCAACCGCTTCGCCGAGATACGCAACGACTCGCGTCATGGAGATGTACTGGGCGACGCCGACGGCAGGGGCGTCACCTTCGCACCGTCTTTAAGTGCAGGCGTGGGAAGCGACGCGACGATCGCATCACCGGGAACGACGCCCGCGTCCACCAGCGTGACGCTGTCGTTCGCCTGTCCAAGCTTCACCGTGCGCTTCTTCGCAACGCCGTTTTTGACCACGAACACATACGACGTTTTGCCGTCTTTGCCGACCGCTGCGTTCGGAACGGTCAAGGCGTGCGGAATATCGGTCGTCAGGATATCGATATCTGCACTCATGCCGTCGCGAAGAAAATCCGGACTCGTATCCAGAGCAATCGTCGTGACGACTTGGCGCGCGGTGCTCGATGCGTCGGTGGACTTTTCCGCGACCGGCGCGATCCGCGCGACGTGTCCGGTAATCGTTTTTCCGGGAAAGTCCTGACCGGTGACGTTGGCTCGTTGGCCGACCTTGACGTTGATAATGTCTTGCTCGTCGACTTGCGCCTTGACGATATAGCCTTGCCCGGAGGCGAGCGTGAACAGCGCCTGGCCCGCGGTCACCGGATCCCCCGGCTCGAGCGCGCGGAGCGGATCGTTCGCTTGCGCTGCGACGGTCTGCACGACGCCTGCAAACGGGGCGGTGATGCGCGTGAGCGCCAGCTGCTGTTGATTTTGCGAGTTCACGATCTGCGCTTTTTCCGCGGCCGCTTGCGCAGCTTGCACGCTGTTTACGCCGTACCCGGAAACGGCTCCCAGCTTGAGTTGCTCGAGGGCTTGATCGTAGGCGACTTGCGCTTGATCGAGTTTGGCCTTGTCGGCATCGACGGTGGTTCGCGCGATCGCACGCTGTTTGAGCAGCTGGGCATCCGCGTTGTAAATGCGCCGCGCTTCGGCGAGTGCGGACCGTTGAGTCTCCACCTGGCCCTGATATTGCACCTTCGCATTACGTTCGTCGACGCGCGCCGTCGCTACGTTCGCTACTGAGTTCGTGTAGTCGGCCTTTGCGCCGGCGGCATTGTACTCGAGCGTCGGGTTATCGATTGTCGCAAGGACCTCTCCGGCACTGACGCGATCGCCGGCCTTGACGTAAATCGTTCCGATATTGCCCGCGACGAGCGTCGGAACCGTAACCGTTGCGGGCCGTTGCACGACGCCGTTTTCCGGCAGCTTGACCGTGAACGCCTGGTACCTGACGTGTTGCATCTTGACCTGCGCCGGCGCGTCGCCTCCGCGATGCGAACTGAACAGCGCAAAAACCACGACCGCCGCAAGGGCGGCCACGAGGATGATGACGTTACGGGTCCGCTTCAATTCCTAACCTCGCTTATTGCAAATCGGCGACGGCGCTGCGCGCATCGTAGATGCCGAGCGAGACCCGAAGTTTGACGATGGAGTTGACATAGGCGACGCGAGCGTTCACGAAATCCGACTGTGCGACCACAGACTGCTGCTGGGTCTGGATAACGTCGGCGAGGGTGATCAGTCCACGCTGGTATTGCAGCTGCGCGATGCGAGCCGATTCCGTGCCGAGACGCGATTCGTCGCGCGCGTAGTCCATCTGCGCTAGCGCAGTCTGCGCACCACGATAATTCTGGCGGACGTCCAATTCCACTTGCGTCTGCGTCTGATCGACGTTCAGTTGCGCCGAAGCGACCTGCGCATCATCGGACTCGCGCTCGGTTTTTCGCTGGCCGTAGTCTACGAACGGCAGCGTAAACGTGCTTTGCGCAGTCAGCGTCCAGAACCCGGGCGAACCTCGAGGAACGGTGATCGGCGTTCCATCGGGATTGACGCCGATGACCTCTCCGGCGGTGGTCGGCGCGAATTGGTTACCGATTGCGGCGCTGATTTGCACGGTGGGAAAAAGTTCGCGATTCCATCCCTTGCGCGTGTACTGGGCTGCGAGAAGCGATTCGCGCGCCGAATGCAGATCGGGACGCGCATTGATCGCAATCGTTTCCAGCCGGTCGATATCACCCTGCGGCAGCGGCGGCGTTGCAATTTGCTTTGGGAAGACGAACGCTTGTGTCAGCGGGGCACCGATCGTGTGGGCGAGTTGCTCGGTCGAGTTGTCGACATCCGCGCGTGCACCGACGAGCGTGGAGGCGCTCTTGACCTGTTGTACTTGCGCCTTCAGCACGTCGACGCCCGCCACCATTCCCGCGTGTTCCTTGGCTTTCGCGACGTCGACCAGGACGTTTTGGTAATGCAAATCCGACTCGTCGACCGTTACGATGGCCTGATTTTGCAGGACCATGTAATACGCTGCCGCGACTGCGCTCGCAATTGAATCTTCCGTGTTGGCAAGATCTTCGCGCGCTTGCGCGTCACTCGCGCGGGCGGATGCCAGCTGAAGAAACGCAAGGCCGCCGGTCGTCAGCGTGTATGTCGTTCCGAGCTGTGCCGTGTTCTGACTGTACTCGTTCTGTTGCTTACCGCCGACAAAGCCGAATGCGCCCTCGTAGTTCGCGCTTTTGCTTGCGTAGTTCGAGAGCGTTCCGCTGATCGGAGGAAACGCGTTATATCGCGCCTGCGCGAGCGAATGGTCGGCAGTCGCGAGCGCAGCCACCTTTTGCGCAACCGTTGCACTATGGTCGAGCGCGTAGGACACTGCGTCGTTCAGTGTCATTGCAGCCGCCAAGGCCAGTGCAGGGAGCGCCACCTACTGCGCGCCGAGCGTCGCGAGCAGGGCTGGGACGATGATGAGGATCGCGCCGGCTAGCCAAGCCTGAAGTTTCGGCGTTCGCCCGATGATGGAGACTGCCGCGATGACCAGTCCCGTTGCCCATAGCGAGAAAGGCGTGAACACCGACAAAAAGGCGACGACCTTCGGCGATGCTCCCTGCGCGAACAACGCAAGCGTCGGGAGTGCGTTTTGCACCGACTGAACCGAAGTGAAGCTGTCGGCTCCGCGAATCAACGCCACGATCGCAAGGGTGACGGGTCCGAGCGATGCGGGTACTGCGATGTTCGATGCGGCGGCGAAGTACTGTACGAACGTGCCTTCGCCTTTGCCGAGCTTGTCGAAAATCAACATGACGACCGCATCGATTAAGACGAAGATCGGTACCGCGAAGATCGAGAAGACCCAGGTGAAGCCGATAAATTTTTGCCCGATTTCCATTCGAGCATGCTGTTCCTGCGGTGTCAGTTGCGCAAGCTGCGGGTTTTTCGCTACGGTATCGCTCCAGCTCGCGGCGAGCGCGTGTTGAAACGCAGGCACCGTCAAATAGGAGCCGATCGCAGAGAGGACGATTGCAATCGCGAGCGCCCAACCCCACGTCGGGACGATGCGGATCGATTCAAACGCCTCTTTCGGCGCAATCATCGTATCGAGCACCGTCTTTAGGGCGTTTGCCCTCGGCGCTTGAGAGTCGACAGCCATACACACCTCTTCAGCAAAACGCACGTGGCATCGCTACAAACAGTTGGTAGCGACGTAAGCAAGCAAATGTTTCAGCCTCGGGTCGTCGCTTTCTTGCGCATCGAACCGCAACTGGTCCTTTTGTACTGCAGCTGCGAGCGGCGAATGCGACCGAATCGCGGCAGCGATCTCTGCGGCGCGGCGTTCGTGCGACATCGCATAGGCCAGCATCAACCGGGCGCGCAACTCGCGTAGGAGCCGGGGTGAATAGAGCCGACGAATGTCGCTGCATGCGTGGGGTTTCGGCGCCGGCGGCTGCAATACGGCCAAGCTTGCCAGCAACACGAGCGAGGTCAGCGCGGAGCAGACGGGGTATCCGTTGAACATGATGTCCTCCGGAGCGGCAATACCGCCCGCCCGCCTTCACGTAAAGTAAGCATAAATTTGAACCAGGATACTCTGATCGTTCCGGCCCCGCCGGACGAGCCGTACACCCGCGTCGTCCCACTCGGAGGCTGCGGCGAGATCGGCCGCAACATGACGGTCGTCGAAACGAATGACGATCTCGTCGTCGTCGACTGCGGGCTGATGTTCCCCGACGACGAGATGTTCGGGGTGGACGTCGTCATCAACGACTTCACGTACGTTCGGGAGCGAGCGCACAAGCTGCGCGCCGTGCTCGTAACGCACGGACACGAAGACCACATCGGCGGCATCCCGTACTTCTTGAAAGAGTTTCCGAATACGCCGGTTGTCGGGACGCCGCTCTCGATTGCCCTGATCAAGGCGAAGGCCCGCGAGCACAAATTCGAGACGATGGAATTCGTCACCGTCAATCCCGGCGATCGTATCCGCTACGGATCCATCGAGACGGAATTCATCCACATCAATCATTCGGTCGCGGGAGCGTGCGCGCTTGCACTGCGCACGCCGGTCGGAATCGTCTTTCACACGGGCGACTTCAAATTCGACCAGACGCCGATCGACAATAAACCGGCCGATTTTGCGCGAATCGCGCGCGTGGGCGACGAGGGCGTGCTGCTCATGCTCTCGGATTCGACGAACGCAGAGCGGCCCGGACACACGCTCTCCGAGCGGATCGTCGGTGAAGCGTTTACGTCGATCTTCCAGCGCGCCAAAGGACGTCTCGTCATCGCGTCGTTTGCGTCGAACGTACCGCGCATTCAGCAGGCGGTGGATCACGCCGTTCGCTTTGGACGCAAGATCGCATTCCTCGGCCGCTCGATGCAGAACGTCGTGCACTTTGCAAGCGAGCTTGGCCACTTGCGTATTCCACCCGACACGGTGATTCGCATCGAAGATGTCGACAGCTATCCGCCCGAACGCGTCTGCGTCGTCACGACCGGCTCACAAGGCGAGCCGATGAGCGGGCTCAGCCGCATGTCGGTTCGCGATCATAAGAAATTCAAGATCGTTCCGGGCGACACGGTCGTTATCAGCGCGACACCGATCCCCGGTAATGAAAAAAGCGTCTATAAGACGATCAACAATCTCTGCAAGCTCGGCGCAAACGTGATTCACGGAACCGATGGGCGCTCGCACGTCTCCGGCCATGCATCGCAAGAAGAACTCTTGCTCATGCTCAATCTGGTGCGGCCCGAGTTCTTTGTGCCGATTCACGGCGAATACCGCATGCTCGTCCAACACGGAAGGCTTGCCGTAGAAACGGGCGTCGAGCCGGGCAACGTCTTCGTCGTCGAGAACGGCGACGTGATCGAGTTCACACGCGAATACGGTGATAAGATAGGCAAGACGTATGGCGGCAACGTGCTCGTCGACGGGACGGGCATCGGCGACATTGGTGAAGCGGTGCTGCGCGATCGCAAGGCGCTCTCGAACGACGGCATTATGGTCGTCGTTATTGCAATCGATTCAGAAGAAGCGCGCGTTATCGGCGAGCCGGACTTGGTCTCCAAGGGCGTGTTCTACATTCCCGAGTCCGACGGTGTGCTCGACGAACTCCGCAGCGAATTGCGCAATGCGATCGCCGAAGTGTCCGTCGAGGGTATTCGCGACGTCAACACGGTGAAAGAACACATTCGCGGCACGCTCGCTCGCGCGGTGCACGCGCGAACGAAAAGGCGGCCAGTGGTCATTCCGATCGTTATGGAAGTCTAACGCGTTCGCCGCGTGTCAGGGCCGGTGAGGGCAGCCGCAGTGATGGTGCGGCAGCGTGATATCCGGTGCGCCGTGAGCGAGCGTCAGACCGATCAGACCGAGCGCGAGCCACGGAAGTACCGCGAAGTGATGCGCCGCCGGAGCCGGCGCCGGCGCTACCGGCGTCATTGCAAGTACGGGTGGCGCGGGTGTTGCTTCGGACGCGAGCACCGGAGCCGGCGATGGTGCGACCGCGACGGGTGGAACGATCGGCGCAGTGACGTGATCCGGCGCGGCAGCTACGACGCGATGCGAGCGCACGACAAGGTACGAAATGTTGCCGCAGCGGTTCGGGACGAACACGCGCACGACGTGGGCCGGCCGTTCGAGATCGACTTCCCAGCCATAAACGTGTGCCGGAATTACGACGTTATGAACGGCGAATGCACGGCCGCCGTGTTGTCCCGCCATTCCGTCGAGATGACGCGGAATCTCGACGTAACGCGCGCGACCTTGTGCGATATCGTTTGCAACTTCGGCGAAGTCCGCCGGTGTGAGGCCGAGTTGTCTGCTCGCTTGCGCGAGCAGCGCGCGTTGATCGGTGAAATCGTTTTGGAGTGTCGCCGTGTCGCTGATTTGGCCGAGAAGAGCACCGTTGTTGAGATCGCCAATGACCCTCGGGCGCGCCAAAACACTTGTGGGGACCGCGACAGCGAGGAGAAGTGCGAGCAAGGGAGTGAGATGCTTCATTGTATGGTGGACGTACCCTCGACCGCTCGGCTGGGTGGTCTACGTTCCTTGGGAAGATAGGGGAAGGTGCAAGTAGGCTTCAGCCTCCTAGCTGCGTTTTTTGCGGGGGCTGCGGATTTTTGCGGCGGGTTAGCCGCGAAAAAGACGCCCGTACTCTCAGTCACGCTCGTATCGCAGTTGACCGGCCTCGTACTCCTCGCGATTGCTTTGCCGTTTTTCCCCGAGCCGTCGTTCCCGAGCGACTATTTGTGGGCTGCTCTCGGCGGGGTGTGCGGCGTGAGCGGCCTCGGACTGCTCTATCACGCGCTCTCGATCGGAAAGATGGGCGTCGTCTCGCCCGTCACGGCGGTGCTCGCTGCGGCAGTCCCTGTCATTGTCGCTACCGCGCTCGGTCAGCATCTTGCAGTGTTGCAAGTCATCGGAATTCTGTTTGCGCTTGTTGCGATCGCGTTGATTTCGTTCTCGTTCGAGGACGGAGTTCGCGAGTTTTCGACGCGGGGTCTCAAGGAAGCCGCGGCGTCGGGAATCGTCCTAAGCGGGTGGTATCTCTTCCTGGCGCATACGCATCGCGAGTCCGCGCTTCACACGCTGATCGCGGCCCGCGTTGCCTCCGTCGCCTTTGTTGCACTGCTTGGAATCGGCGCGCGCACGAACTTGCGTCCGCAACGCGAGACGCTTTCTTACATTCTGCTCTCCGGCATCCTCGATATCACGGCGAGCGCGTTTTTTCTTTTCGCCACATTCAGTGGTGCGCTGGCGATTGCCGCAGTGTTGACATCGCTCTACCCGGCGAGCACGGTATTTTTGGCGCGAGTTATCTTGCGCGAACGCCTCGGGCTTACTCAGTGGTTCGGAGTTGCGTTTGCACTCGTGGGCGTCGCGTTGATTGCGCTCCGGCGGTAAGCCCGGAGCGTCGCTTCGCCGGCGTGACGCCACGTGTAGTCGTTGCGAATGCGTTCTGCAAGTGCGCGCCGGCGTGGAGCTTCATCATCGTACGATTCCCACGCCGAGCGTACGGCGTTTCGGATCGAGAATGCATCGCACGGATCGCAGTAGTACGCGCCGTCTTGAAAGTACTCGCTTTCGAAGGCGAGATTGCCCGTTACTATCGCGCAGTCCAAGAGTGCGGCCTCCATCGACGAGAGCCCGGGCGACTCGAAGATACTCGGCAACACATGGACGCGCGCGGCGTTATAGAGATGGCGAAGGCGGCTGTGCGGGAGGAACGGATAGTAAAAGACCGGAGCGTGACGGTTCGTCGCGAGCGCGCGCATGCGCGCAAAAATTTCTTGGTCGGTTGCGTCGCCGACGAAGACCATCGGGATGTCGAGAGTCTTGACGGCGAGCATGAGGAAATCTTGTTGCTTGCGCGTGTCGAACCGCGCGCTCATCAATGCGTAGTTACCCGCGCGTAATTCCGCCGGTAAATCCGGATCGCCGTCGATTTCAAAGTCACGTGCATCGACCGCATTCGGGACGACGCCGTACGCGGCGAAGTCGCCGAGAAACGTGAAGATCGCCTGCAACTCCATCCACGAATTCGGCAAGATCAGGTCGATGTGCCGAAGCACTTGGCGGCACAACGTCGTGAAGGGATGCGGCGCAAACGCGCTGAGCCGTTCGCCGTCGTCCATCGTGAAATCGAGCGAACGCGAGGCGATTGCTTCCAGATCGCCGGCTGCGCGCTCCAACGTCAATTGCGCGCCGTTGGGATGTCGGGAAAACAGCCAGCGTCGCGCGGCGTCCATCCAGCGCACCAAGTGGTGAGGCGCCCAAATCGTCGAGAGCGCTACCGGAATCTTTGCCGCGCGCGCCGGCGTGAGGCGATCGAGATGCGCGAGCAGTTTGTCGGGAAAATGCAGGCTCGTCCAGAGATGCACGACATCGTAGCCGGCCGTTGCGCTCTCCGGGGGACCGACATCAACGAGAACGCCGAGGTCGCGGAGCGCCTCGGCGGTCTTCTGCATCTGGACGACGTCGCCGCCGAATATTCGGTCGGCATCGTCGCGAGGAACGAACAGGACCCGCATCGAGTCCCTACGTTTCTGGTTTATACGCCGCGAATCTTTGAGAGCTGCACCGCGTGCGTGAAGCGAGCGATCTCTTCGCGTTGATAGCCGTCGATCTCAAGGAATGCGACGCCGTAGACTTCACGGTCGCGCACCGGTTGGAACCGGGTCACGACGCGTCCGCGGATCGCCATCTCGTCGAACGACCGGCGCATATCCGGGCGTCCACCGACGCGGCGCGGCGTTCCGTTGGAGATGTCGATTGCCGCCGTCTCTTCCGGATAAACGTCGAGCACGCTCGACGGCAGCGTGAGTCGCATATCGAGTAGCGTTCCGATCGCGACCAGCTGGTCGCAGTTCATGCGGATGCCCGTAGACGAGATGTCACCGACGCGTCCCTCGCTCCAATTCTCACCGTCGCGACGATACATCACGGGGAATGCCGTGAGCGCGCGGTAGCTTCCGCGGCGTTCGCGATCCGTCGTCGGCATTGAATCGATTGATTTTTGAATCGATCGCGCCGCAGCGGCGCGAACTTCGAGTTCGCGCACGTGGCGCGCCAGAGCATCGATCTGCGACTCGGCCATGTTGCTGAAGACGAGATGATACTCAAAGCGTGCGCCGGAGGGCGCGTTACGGCGCGCTTCGAC